>USJD01000297.1 GCA_900554835.1 uncultured Prevotella sp.
TGCATGGAAAACGCTTGAACTGGCATCTTTCGGTACGCTTTCAAAACTCTATTATAATTTCAGTGACAAGAAGTTGAGAATGCCTCTTTACGTGGCGCATGGATTAACATTGATGGTGTTGATGCAAACAAAGTATATGCTATAGCCTGTTGTGTTGCATATTGGCTTGATTCGATGGGATATGGATTGGACTTCAAAAATGAGCTCAAATCCTTACTCGTTTCTTATCCACAGGTGGATCCGACAGCAATGGGATTCCCTGAAAATTGGATTTCCGAGCCCCTATGGAGATAACTTTATAGACAAAATACAAGTAAGCTTATGCCAAGTAAAAACTTGCAGGAAACATTATAAATGAAAAACAGCCAACTTTCAAATATGCTATTGAAGGTTGGCTGTTTTTCTTATAGTTTTCTTTTGAACTGCCTCATCAAGTACTTGGGATTTCTTCTCATATCCCATAAATCAACAAGGATGATTCTATCGTATTCTTCATCATACCGATAGATGATTTTCCAATTTTTCATGATGATGGCACTACGATATGATCGCAAGAAATTTTTCAGTAGAGGTTCTTCTGGCGATGAGCGAGGATGAATAGCCAGACGATTTCGAATGCTTTGATATGCTTGGTTGAATCGTTTTACGGTGGTTGCTCCAAATTCAAACATGGCATAGGCTAACACTTTTTCTAGTTCCTGGTTAAATGGCTTAGATGGTTTTATATAAGCCATAATCCCTTTGCTTTAAGATGTTCTATCATTTCCTCTTCGTCAATCAGTCCATTTTTCTCTATGTTGGCTTCTATAGCCTCTATGCGAGCTATGGCTTCTTCTTTGTTGGCAGGTCCCCATCCTGCAGGCATTCTGTCCAAATCAATGCCATCATCGAAGTTATCTTCGATGAGATTATCTTCTGGAAGTGTAACTGCTGCATTGCTATGATAGGCAGGCATTGGCTCTTCTACAAAAGCAGCACTATGGCCTTCCGGTAAGTGATATTTCTTCTCTTTCATATCTTTCTTGTTTTTAATTTGTGACAAAGATAAAACGAATAATTTGAATATCCAAGATTATTTTGAAAAAATAAATGCAAGATAGAAAATAATCTCCAGAAAGCTTGCCAGTCTCATTTCTTTTTATTATTTTTACAGTAATAAATGTCAGTATATTGAAGATAAAGGCTGATCTCTCAAAAACAAAAAAAGGTTCAATCGTTCTATCTTACCTATATGAGGAAATTGTATTTGACATTTCCAAAATGTGGGACGCTGTCCCACAAATTGACATGGAGTCATTATTACGAGATTCTGAAATGCGAAGACCTTCTTGAAATGCAGTTCTATATGAAGGAGTGCATTTCGGAAAGTTGGGTCCTGTTTTTCAAATACTATTGAAGGTCGGCTGTTTTTTCTTGCTCAAAAGTTTGTATTATCAATATTTATTTGTATCTTTGCAGCGCGAGAACCCGCCAAGCCTCTCAACGATGCTCAAATGTGCGGGTCGTTTTTGTATATATACGTTTATTCTCAAAACACGCTAATGGAAAGATTACCGCATCATTTTTTAGTCATTTAAGTCGGAGTCACCGCAGTCGAAAGAATCAACTTTATAGTCTGTATTTGAATCAAAACGATAAATATTCATCCTAAAAGTGCAGGAGTTAGTGGGGTTCATCTGATGAACCCCACCATACTATATATATTGATAATCAATAAGTTGGAATGGAATCACTTATTGCTAAAACAAATCATCCATCGTAATCTCGCTCTGTATCATGCCGTATTGGGCATTTCTTGCCACTCCGTAAGTCGTAACGAAGGTGAGATGCAGAGCCTTGCTGGTACCAGTGGTTTCTCTGAACAACTCACGGCGATAGATGATATGTTCCAGATAGGAAGGGACAGCTAAGAGTGAATAAAAATATGGGATTGTAGAAAATGTTTGCAAAGTTTTCTACATAAAAAAAGTTAATGTAATCAGTAGTGTGTTACGTATATCGCTGATTTTTTGTATTTTTGCACCATTAAAGAAAGAAAACGATATGGCAGAAATAGCAAACCGTATATACGAGACAAGTGAAGGGCAGATTCTCTTCATCTCAGACTTCTCGGACATCAATGATAATGAGAAGGTGGTAAGTCGTGCACTTTCTGTAGAAGAAAAAAAGGGAAATATAGTTCGATTAGCTAATGGGGTTTATCTTCGCCCTAAGAATACCCGATTTGGGATAGTCTATCCATCAATAGATGAAATGGTGATGGCTATAGCCCAGCGAGATAAGGTACAAATACAACCTTCAGGAGTTACAGCGCTCAACAAACTTGGACTCTCAACACAGGTGCCTACAAAATATACTTATCTGACATCGGGAAGTGGAAGAGTCTTGACTCTTGGAAATCGGACTATAGAGTTGAAGAGAAGTGTTCCTAAGAACTTTGCTTTTCAGACAGTGTTGGCAGCGCTTCTTGTACAAGCTCTTAGAACATTAGGACAAAAGAATGTAGGTAATCAAGAACTCTCTACCATAAGAAAATTGGTCAATGAAGAGGAACATAAAGACTTGTTTGTACAAGATCTTACTCTCATGCCAGTATGGATGAGAAAGCTGATAACTGATATTATAGATAAAAACGAGCATTATGACACTTTGGTTAAATCACACAATAGATGAACGAATAGCAATGTTGCAACGTGCGGAAGAGAAGTTTCGTATTAATCAGGTTGCAATTGAAAAGGACTGGTGGGTAACTGTGGTGCTCAACGCTCTTTTCAAATGTTCATGTGCAGATCAACTCATCTTTAAGGGAGGTACAAGTCTCAGTAAAGGATGGAATTTGATAGAAAGATTCAGTGAGGATATAGATTTATCTGTAAATCATGAATTCTTCGGTATAGAGAAGACGACAAAGAATCAGCGTGAAAAACTTCGCAAGAAGGCACGTAGGTATTTTCTTGATACAGTTTCAGCAGAGTTGGATGAAAATCTAAAGAAACTTGGTGTGGAAGGATACCATATAGAAAATGTAGTAGAGGAAATTGATGAGGATGGTAAGGCAAGTCCCGTTGCAAGTGATAAGGATCCATCTGTCATTCTCGTTCATTATGAGTCTATGCTTGGGCATACGATAGAGTATATTCCGCCAAGAGTAAAGATTGAGATTAGTTGCTTGTCTATGAACGAGCCTACGGAAGACCGTTTGATTTCATCATATATTGAGCAGACTTTCCCTGGAGAAGATGAGGCGGCTACAGCTACTATAAGGACAGTTTTGCCTACACGAACATTCCTGGAGAAGGCATTCTTGCTATGTGAGGAGTTTCAGAAACAGACTCCTCGTTATGTCCGAATGTCTAGACATCTTTATGATCTTGAACGCTTGATGGATACTGAATTTGGCAAACAAGCCTTGCAGGATATGGACTTGTATGAGCGTATAGTTAAGCATCGTTCCATATACTATGCTGTAGGGTATGTAGATTATTCTAAGTTGATGCCGAGCGAGATTGATTTTGTTCCTAGGCAAGAGTTAATGAAGGATTGGGAGGGTGATTATGCAGAGATGTGTAACCACTTTATCTATGGTCAGACTTTATCTTTCGAAAAACTTTTAGAGCGAATCAAGGAGTTGCAAGATAGGTTTAGAAAAGCCTTTTAGCGACTTTTACTCCTTAATAAAATGTTCACTATAAAAGTTGGAAGACTATAAGTGCTTGGTATTCAGCCCTAATATTCCTCTGGAATGACGACGAATATTAAAAGTCGATGATAGGGCTGTTCTCTACACGGAGAACAGCCTTTTTCATCTTCTTTCTGTTACTTTTTCATCTCATATCTGCCCGGATGTTTCCTCAATCATCACCTTATATATAATATTCAGCGATAATTTACGTTATTACATTGTGTTAAGACGAATCATCATATTATGTTTTTTGCTGGCAGGCGTGCTCTGTAC
>USJD01000298.1 GCA_900554835.1 uncultured Prevotella sp.
GATAAGAATTATGCAAATTATCCAGAGCAATTTGCATAATTCAAAATAAATATTTATCTTTGCACTCGAAAGTACATGATAATTGTGGATATGGAACAGAAGAAGAAACGCATATATCGCAAGCGTATCCCTTACGGCATGATGAATTTCGTGGATGTAAGAAAGGATGACTGCTATTTTGTAGATAAGACTCCATTTATAGAAGAAGTGGAGGCTGCAAATCACTTCTTCTTATTCAATCGCCCTCGCCGATTTGGCAAGAGCCTTACCCTTTCTATGCTCCAGAATTACTATGATGTGAACAAAAAAGAGATGTTTGATCAACTCTTTGGCGACCTTTATATCGGGAAGAATCCTACGCCGGAGCGTAATTCTTACCTGGTGCTGAATCTGGATTTCTCTGTGGTAGCAGCAGGTATCGACGATTATAAGGACGGTTTGGATACAACTTGCAATATAGCTTATGATTATTTTTGTGATGTCTATCAGCAGTATCTCCCTAAAGATATAAAGGAGGAAATGAACAAACAGGAAGGCTGTATTAATCAGTTGCAGTATATATGCGAAATTTGTGATAAAGTTGGTCAGCAAATCTATCTTTTCATAGATGAATACGACCACTTCACCAATAAGATCCTCGCTGAGCCGCAGTACATGACCAGTTATCGCAAGCAGACGCATGGTGAAGGCTATTTGCGTCTCTTCTTTGATGCAGTAAAATCTGCCACAAGCACATCCCTGAAGCGAGTATTCGTGACAGGAGTAAGTCCTGTAACTATGGATGATTTGACGAGCGGATTTAACATTGGAACCAACTATTCCTTGAGTGCAGAATTTAACGAGATGACAGGCTTTACAGAGGAAGAAGTGCGTGAGATGCTTACTTACTATTCCTCTGTTTGTCCTTTCCATCATTCAGTAGATGAACTTATCCAGGTAATGAAACCATGGTATGATAACTACTGCTTTGCCATCAACTGTTATGGTCAGGTAACGATGTATAACTCTGTGATGGTGCTATATTTCATCGACCAATATATCCACAATGACTGTGATATTCCTCGAGATATGATAGAGGATAACATCCGTGTCGATTACAATAAGCTCCGCATGCTCATCCGCCACGACAAGGAATTTGCCAATGATGCCAGTATCATCCAGCATTTGGTAACGGATGGGTTCGTCGTGGGCACCCTAAAGAAGGGATTTCCTGCTGAAAGTATCAACGACCCAGACAATTTTGTCAGTTTACTCTTCTACTTTGGTATGTTGACGATAGATGGAACATATCGGGGCAAAACCAAGTTTGTGATACCTAATGAAGTGGTAAGAGAGCAGATTTATGCTTACTTATTGAGTACATACAAGGAGAACCAACTGGCTTACGATACCTATCTGAAGAGTGATTTGGAGAGTGGTTTAGCTTATGATGGGGATTTCAGATCCTATTTTGGTTTTATAGCTGATGCCATCAAGCGCTATTCATCCCAGCGAGATCGCCAGAAAGGAGAATCGTATGTTCATGGCTTTACATTGGCTATGACATGCCAGAATATGTTCTATCGCCCTATATCAGAACTTGATAATCAATCTGGTTATGCCGACATTTTCTTGCGTCCGCTCTTGGAGAACTATCCAGATATGGAGCATTCCTACATCGTGGAATTGAAATATTGCAAGTCGGATGCAACCGATGATCAGGTAGCAAAGCTTCGGGAGGCAGCCATTGCTCAGGTTAATCGCTATGCCGATAGTGATGTAGTAAAATCAGAAGTAAAGACCACTCGTCTGCACAAACTTGTTGTGATTTTCAGAAGCGTGGATATGGTGGTGTGTGAGGAAATAGAATAAATCTAATTCAGCCGTTATCGTTTATTCCTTCTTCGAAATGATAGAGATCAAATCATCATTGGTTATGGGATAAAGTTTGCCATGATATTTAGCATACAACTCCACCTCATCCTTTTCTTTAAAAAGTTCAATGGCATCAATACCCAAATGAGAAGCAATACGAGAAACTGTATCAAGAGTAGGAGAAATTTTGCCATTGATATAATTGCTCAGATTTGATTGACTCAAACCGGATTGTGCTGCAAAATCCTTTAAGGTAATTCCCCTTTTTGCTAATATTTCTCTCAGTCTTAATTCTATCATAATTATAAAATTACTTTCTATTTTTATTGCAAAAATAGCACCAAAATTCTTAAATCTAACATTTTAAGATCATTATTTCTTAACCTGCAAACTGCTTATTTGTTCTTTAGTCAAACCTGTAACTTGCATGATTTGACTTACTTGCATACCTAATGCAAGGAGATTCTTTGCAACATCAAGACTTTTAGCAAGTTCACCTTGTTCTATTCCTTGTTCAATTCCTTGCTCTATTCCTTGCTTAATCCCCTTCTCATTTCCTTCCAGCCAGGCACTATACATCCCCAGGTTGTAATTATCAACCTGGCGCTGGCTCTCTTCATATTTTTCCATTTCCTCCTTGCTCAGGCAGCGACTGTCAGCCACTTCAGCCAAACGCTTGAAGATCTTCTTCTGCGTCTCAAATGGAATTCTTTCTAATGTTGTCATATGCTTCAATACGTAAATCCACTTTTCAAAATCTGTTACACATTCCTCCGCCTTCTTTGTGAAATACGGAAGATTCAAATAGATGAAGCGAAGCTTGTCTGTGAAAGGTTCTTCGCTATTTTTCTCCCTCAGCATCACATCAGATTTGAACTGACTGATCTCTTCTCCGACATGAGGAGAGAAATTCATAAAACTGATCACATATACAGGAACCAGCTCATAAAATGAAGGCTTGTCCTTGGACTTTTCCTTCTCACGCTGATTGGTAATAGCCTTGCTGGCATAACACAACGTGCGATTCACGAAATTAACCGTCCAGTTGTTCTGCATCTCCACAATGAAATGCTTGCCTTCATCTGTCTCACAATAGACATCGTATATGCAGCCTCGCAAATCCTTGGAATCAGCCAACTGCTCTTTGTCCTTGAAGGTGACATCCCTGACTTGGAATTCCCCCTCGAACAAATCGTTTAAGAAACTTATCAGCAAATCCTTGCTAAACTCCTGACCGAACAATCGCTTAAAGCCCCAGTCGGTAAATGGGTTGATGTATTTCGCCATAATACTTGTATGATGTAATTGCCTACGCACTATTGCGTCTCCGAGGGCAAAAGTACGATTTATTTTTGAAAAATGCAAATATTTCTGTTGCAAAGATAACAATTTTTGGCGAAAAACGGCTACTCGGCTGAGGATTTTTCATGTAAATCTATCCAAAATCCGCCCTTTTTTCCAATTTTTTCGCAATGCCAATGGGTGACAGGGGTGACAGGACCCTCCACAAAAAAACTGAAAACTCGTGTCACCGGTGTCACCCAACAAACTGGCTCCAATAAAGGGCTTGGCAGAAAACGGTGACAGGTGACACTTTTATATACTCTTTTTTTATGACTTACCGCGCGAAAATAGATAAAAGATTGATAATCAGAGGGAGACATCCAAATTGGAGGGTAGTGGCTCCAATGCATAAAAAAAAAGATGAAAAGTAGGTGTCACCGACACCCTTGAGATTTTTTGTAAAACTTTACGCTTTTCTGAAACAAGTCATTTGAAAGAAGGAAATGACTTGTTTACGAGTGCTAAATGACTTGTTTACGATGAGGAAATGACTTAATTAGCTGTCCTAAATGACTTGATTACAGCTCCAAAATGACTTGTTTACAGCTCCTAAATGACTTGTTTTGCTGTCCTAAATGACTTGATTACAGGTGCGAAATGACTTGTTTGAGAAAACGAATACAAAGGAGAAAAGCATTAAAAGGGATAGAAAGGGATAGAAAAGCATCAAAAGGGATAGAAAAGCATAGAAAAGCATCAAAAGGGATAGAAA
>USJD01000299.1 GCA_900554835.1 uncultured Prevotella sp.
AGGGCAATATGAGAAAAACTATGTCGACGAGGATGGGTATGCTACAGCTCAGGAAGAGCGGCAGAGAATCGTATTTGTCATCCTGTATATGGCAGCTGTGATACTTCAGATGATGCCTTTGGAGTCGAAAGTGTTTCAGTTTTGCTCAATGATTATGGGGCAATGGAGAGGCTACGTAACTCAGGAGTTTTCTCAGCGGTGCCTCGGAGCAGTCGTGAAGAACCATGAGGTGGTTGAGCGGCTGGCAGCCAATATCGGTTATTATGGCGAGGATGGTTTCTTCGTTTCATCTCAGATCAATGAACTGATGCGCCAGAACAATGATGAAGAATATCTGCACGGATTCGAGCCTGAACAGAAGAGGACATTGGAATTGGAAGTGACAGACGATGAGCATCAGGAAAACGGCGGGCAGGAAAAAACGGAAGAAGATAATGAGAAGGAATGGGGCGACTTGAGCCAGGGAGAAAGAGTAAAGCGAGCCTTGCAGAAGATGATAGACGAGAAGGCTATTCCTTTGAAGAAAGACTATGCCCTGATTATGGTGGCGCTCTCTGATATCAACGATTTTGAAGGCAAATTTGATAATGGCGCATCTTTCTGCAAGTATCTTACAGAGCAGCTGGGCTTGCCTTCCGACCTGACCAATGCCAATGTCATATCCAAGCGCTTTTCGCAGATGCATGGCACATATCCCAACTGGTTGTTTGATGATGTGAGTGATCCTAACGCCCGGCAGAAACTCATCAATATCGCTAACCGCTTTGTTGCCATCTACCGTAAGGGACAGTAGGAAGCGGGGAAATGATTGCTTCTTGTGAGTGTCGGCAAGTTTTAGATGGAATGTTAAAAACGTATAATAGAGCAAGCTTTAGGCATATTCTACGTTTAATATCAGAATAGGTTTAATAAACAAATTAGGATATGAAGTATTTTGTAAAAAAATCAGTCTTACTACTGTTGGTAGTCTTGGCTTTTTGTGCGTGTGACAACAGCAATGACAATGGTGAGGTTATTCAGCCAAATCCACAGTCATGGAAAACTGTCGTCAATTATACTGGCGAAGTAGAGTTTGTGGTGGATGCGCCACAAATTCGTGAGGATATAGAGCAGGATTTGAAGGCAAACCCTCCTTTTGGAGGAAGCAGGAAATATCAGTTTATCACAAAAAAATACTCGACGCTTCCTGCTGTATATATGCTATATGCAGTGAATCCTGAGGACGATAAGTCTGCTGACGGGTATATACTGAGCATCGCTGGTAAAGCGGAGAGTAAGGACAATTATAGATTGTTCTCTGCCGTATCTGGACTAGCTTGGTATAAGATGGATATTGTGTCTGTCGACACAAAGGATGGCAAGCCTGTTGCAACATACGATGTGTTTATGCATCTAAATATTCCTTCTTCTTTGGTTCATAGCAAGATGTATTTCTGCGAAGACCTTACGGAGAAATATCGCCAGAAGTTCCCTAATGAAGACATTCATGCCGTGGTTCGCCGTTTGGTTCTTTCTTATGTCAGTGGGGGTGATAATATAAATGAATAGGAACATATCTGAACAGAAGATTTTTTAGAAATAATACAGTATCAGCACTTTTTGCTTCGTCTGCAAGCAAAGAGTGCTTTTTTTTTGCCTTCAGATGAGCTGGAGGCTTAGCGGAAGGCTTAGTTGCCGGCGATGAGGCTTAGTAGGAGGCGAACCGGCAGGACGCCTATTGCCTGGGAGGCTTTTTTTCCTTACTTTTGCATTCAGAAAAAATCAATATTTGTTGATTATGGAAAAAGTAAAGAAAATACCTCCACAGGAAGCGTCTCAGACTAATCCAGTGGCAAAGCCTGAGGATACCAAGGGCGGAATCAATAACAAGGTATCATCTGGGTTGATAGGAAAAAAGCTGGCTGAACAGGCTGAAGAGTATGAAGAGATGCCCATGCATCATCTGATTGCCGATAAGGATTATCCGTCGGGCATCAGAGAATGGATGATCACTTCGCCTTCTGACCTCAAGTATCCTACGCTGGTGGTGGCAGCTGCCATGCTCAGCGTTTATCTTACACGTGTCAGAATACAGTATGTGTATGATAATCAGGGAGAAAAATCGGCCATCGTGTTGCAGGTCATCGTAGAGGGTGAGCAGTCGAGCGGAAAGTCGTTTGCCAGATACATCATGCGTACCCTGATGAAGCCGTTCATTGAGCGCGACAGCGAGATGAGAGCCAAGGAGCAGGAGTATGCTGCCCTGAAGCGACGCCAGGGCAAGAAGGATGGCAAGCTGCCACCCGAACCGAAGACCGACATCACCATCCTGCCCGAAACCGTATCGCTCACCATGTTCATCAAGCGATGCGATGCAGCAGTCAAGCTCTATGGTGCTCCGAAGACGCTCTTCGAATTTGCCGATGAGATTTCTGCCATCGTGCATTCTGCCAAGCGCCAGTTTGCCGACCTCTCGCAGGTTATCAAGACGGCTTACGATTTGGGCAGCGTCTATGGTCAGGATTTCATGAGCGAATCCAGCTATAGTGCCATGGTAGATGCCTTGCTGTCGTTCGTTTTCTGCGGCACTCAGAGTGCGGTGAGCAGATATATGAACAAAGCTGCCATTGAGGGCGGTGCTGTAACCCGAACCATCTTATGCCCGCTCATCAGCCATCTGGGCGACAATCCGCCACAGTTTCAGGCGTTGACCGATACACAGCGTAATGAGCTGGAGAATACGTTGGATAAGCTCTTCGGGTTGTGCTACGAGGAAGATGGAAAATTCCATCAGGAGATAGAGGAAGATATGAGCTGGCTCTACAAGACGGTGGTAAAATGGTGTAACGACTGCCGCCAGCAGGTGGTGAAAACCATGTCTAAGTCGATGGATGTCTTCTACAAGCGCAGTTCGGTTTCAGCCTTCCGCATCGCTGCCCTCATGCAAGTGCTTTACAAAGTGGAAGGGAAGAAGAGCGAGAAGGAAATCCGGAAACTGGTTAGACAGACCTATCTGGCTTGTGCCGACCGCATCTTGCAGAATATGTTGCAGCGGTGGGGCAAGGCTTTCGAGCAGATTTCTGCCGAGGGCGAAGGAGAGCCTTATCATACTGTAGACTATTTCAGCGAGTTGCCGCAGGAATTTTCTTATCAGTTCCTGGAGGAATTTCTGAAGCAGAAGGGGCTCAAGACGCCTGCCCGCAACATGGTGTGCAACTGGCGCAGATGGGGATGGCTCGAAAAACCAGCAAAGGGCGAGGATAGAAAGGTGCTTAGAAAGACGCAGCAGAAAGGCACTATGGGTGATGGTAATACTAAAAAAGACAATTAGAAGATGGCAGAATATATTGATTCAAATACGCTCTCTAAACTTAGAGCTATCAGCATCCTGGAGGTTGCTGATGAATTGGGAATGGGTTTGCGGTATCATAATGCTCTCTGTATCAGTCATAATGATACCCATCCGAGTTTGCATTTCTGGACTTCCACCAACACTTGTCATTGCTTTGCATGCGGATGGGGTGGAGATAATATCGACCTGGTGATGAAACGGGAGAATCTCTCTTTTTCGGAGGCTTGCCAATGGCTGTGCAGAAGATTCAAAATCAGCGCCGGTAATCATTCTGCGGGAAACCGTAAGGATGTGCTTCATCGGGATAAAGCTGTTGCTGAGCATAGAAAATCTGAATGTGATACGGACAGACTCAATCTCAGAGGCGAGTTTCAGCATAAGCCTGACGTAGATTATCTGATGCGTATGCTCATGGGTAAGAAACTGACAGATAAAGCCAAGGATTTCCTGTTCTATCAGAGAAAGTTGCGCCCGGAATATATCTATTGGTGTAGAGTGGTGAGCACAGATTTCTCCATTGCTGGCTATCGCTTTGGTGGAAAGTTTTTTGATGGTCCTTC
>USJD01000300.1 GCA_900554835.1 uncultured Prevotella sp.
GATGGCAGACAACATGTCGCGCGGTTTGCCCTACGATGCCACCAATCTTCTGATGATCAGCATCCGTCAGCTCTATGGCATTACCTGTCTGATCGGCATTGCCGTATTGCTTATCTTTCTGCTGTGGGATATTCAGCCTATAAGAAGTACGTTGAAGAAAATGCCTGCTTGGAACTTCGTGGGACGTAAAATGAAAAAAGGAAAATCATAGGCCCACAGATATCAAATAGTTTTGCAGAGTTCATAAAGGCTCTTGCATAAATCATAAAGTCCCACAGATTTCACAAATTTACATAGATCTTTTTGAAGCAAAAAATAAATCTGTGCAAATCAGTGAAATCTGTGGGACTTTTTTATGAGTCCTTTCTGTGGGACTCTACAATCTCAATAGTACTATATAAGTTCTGTGTAGATCTGTGAAATCTGTGGGACGATGAAATATCAGAATTGAAAGGGAGTCAATACATTCAGCAGACGATCGAAATCGGCTTTTGAAATGCGACGGCCACGGAGACTGCGCACCTGCGGATAATCCTCAAAGTAGTTTTCCTGGGTGGTGTACCAACAATGCGATTTCACCTCCCGAAGTTTCACCAACTGACCTTCGATACGACGGGCAAAGCCGGGATTGACCCGTGAGAGAAAATGCTTGCCATCCTGCATTTCTATCGCCAAGATCAGATAGGTCTGCGGGCCCTGTGCCTTTTTCTTTTTAACCACCTGTTCGCTCACCTTCCATCCCTTGGTAGAAGTCATCACCCGGATGTCCCAGCCATAGGTACGGTTCAGTTTATCCATCATGCCCCGAAAGACAACCCCATGCGAAGACGTATCCTTCAGTCCGGTATAACCAATAATATAATGTATCATCTCGTGGAGGAGCACACTCTTGGCCTGCTTCTCCGTCATATCATAATAGGTGGACATAGAAATCTTAAAATCATAAAGTTTCGTACGCCCCCATCGGGTAGCTCGCTTATACGCCATCTGCCCGAGCCTGGTCTTGGCCCGGGTAACCCCCAATTCAGGTGTAGGCAACTTTCCTCCGAAGTACTCGTCGTCGAAGAACCTGAACCATTTTTCCATCCATTCAACAGTTACAATCATAAAAAACGCATATAAATACAGGAATATCCCTGTCTTTGTGACAAACCAGTTGCAAAGATACAATTTTTCCAGCATTTTATTCAATATTTATTGAAAAATGAGTAACTTTGCACGCAAATTTTATAACGAGAAATGAATAAAACTGCACAGTATATCATTGACATCCAGAATGTGTCAAAAAGATTTGGGGAGAAAACAGCCCTGCATGACATCAACCTCTTTGTGAGAAAGGGTGAATTCATGACCATACTCGGTCCTTCGGGTTGTGGTAAAACTACCCTATTGAGACTCTTGGCAGGTTTTGAAACTGCCACAGAGGGTATCATTACCATTAGCGGTAATGACATCACCAACCTGCCACCTTACAAGCGCAATGTGAACACGGTATTTCAGAAATATGCCCTGTTCCCTCATCTGAATGTATATGACAACATCGCCTTCGGACTGAAACTGAAGAATACACCGAAGGAGGAAATCATGCCTAAGGTGAAACGCGCCCTCAAGATGGTGAACATGAGCGACTATGAATACCGTGACGTCAACTCGCTTTCGGGTGGACAGCAGCAGCGTATCGCCATCGCAAGAGCCATCGTCAACGAACCGGAAGTCTTGCTGCTTGACGAACCTTTGGCTGCACTCGACCTGAAGATGAGAAAGGACATGCAGTTGGAGTTGAAGGAAATGCACGAACGGTTGGGCATTACCTTCGTCTATGTGACCCACGACCAGGAGGAAGCGCTGACCCTGAGCGATACCATCGTGGTAATGAGCGAGGGAGAAATACAGCAGATAGGAACCCCTACTGACATCTACAACGAACCGGCAAATGCCTTCGTGGCCGACTTTATCGGTGAAAGCAATATCCTTTGCGGAACGATGATACACGATTGTCTGGTAAAGGTAGCCGGATCAGAAATACCTTGTGTGGATAAGGGATTCGGATGCAACCAGGAGGTAGATGTCGTAATCCGTCCGGAAGACATCGAAGTGAGCACCGATACTGAGCATGCCCAGTTTGTAGGCAAGATCACCTCTTCCATCTTCAAGGGTGTACACTACGAGATGTTGGCTGAAAGTGACAAGGGATGCGAGTTCCTGATACAAAATTATAAGCATTTCGAGGTGGGACAGACCATCGGTATGAACGTGATTCCCGACAATATCCACATCATGAAGAAGGAGCGCACCACGAATACCTTCGAGGCAAAAGTAAACGGTGACGGCACCATCGAGTTCTTAGGCTGCGAATATCAGATAGAGATTCCGGAAGAGAAGAAGAACCAGATTCATACTGATGAAGACGGCAAGGATGTGATCCCAGTAAACATCGATTTCGACAAGATTGAACTCTTCGACAACGAGAGTGAGGGAACCTTTACGGGCGACATCAGCTTCATCCTCTACAAGGGCGACCACTATCATCTCACCATCGACACCGACTGGGGTGAGAAGCTCTATGTAGATACGCAGGATGTCTGGGATTTGGGAGACCACGTGGCCATCACCATTCCGCAGGAAAATATCCGATTCCAGTAATTCGAAAAAATGCAGATTAAAATATAAAACATTGCAGATCAGAAATTGAAACTCATTAAGTTTATCTCTTCGCGACAAAGTTGGTCGATTCCATACGCCATATTCGCGACTATTTTCGTGGTATTGCCATTGATACTCATCGTGTTTTTCGCATTCACCGATGAGTACGGCAACATCACACTCTATAATTTCCAAAAGTTCTTAGCCCATCCAGAGGCTATCAACACCTTCGTGTATTCGATAGGCATTGCCTTCCTGAACACCCTGCTGTGCATCCTGTTGGGTTATCCGGCAGCCTATATCCTCACGCAAACCAAGATGAAGTATGCCAATACCATCGTGATGCTCTTCATCCTGCCGATGTGGGTGAACATCCTGGTACGTACCCTTGCCACCGTGGCACTTTTCGACTTTGCCGACCTGCCATTAGGTGAAGGTGCACTGCTATTCGGTATGGTGTATAACTTCATCCCATTTATGATTTATCCGATTTACAACACCCTGCAGAAAATGGACCGCAGTTATATAGAGGCTGCCGAAGACTTGGGTGCATCGCCATGGCAGCAGTTCTTCAAAGTGATCCTGCCCCTCTCCATGCCGGGAGTGGCAAGTGGCATTCTGATGGTATTCATGCCTACCATCTCCACCTTTGCCATCTCAGAACTGTTGACGATGAACAACATCAAGCTCTTCGGAACCACCATTCAGGAGAACATCAACAACTCCATGTGGAACTATGGTGCAGCCCTTTCGCTCATCATGCTCTTCCTGATAGGAGCCTCAACACTCATAGCCGGTGACAACGGGAAACAGGAAGGAGGTATCAGATGATGAAGACCTTATTCTCCAAGAACATGATGAAGAACATCTTCTGTCAGGGTTATCTGTGGCTGCTCCTGCTGCTCCTCTATTCCCCTATCTTCATCATCGTCATCTTCTCCTTTACCGAGGCAAAGGTGATGGGCAACTGGACAGGTTTCTCTCTGCAACTCTACAAGAATCTCTTCGTAGAGGGAACCCACCATTCGCTGACGGCAGCACTGATCAATACGGTGACCATCGCACTGATAACCGCCACCGTCTCTACCCTCTTCGGTACGCTGACTGCCATCGGCATTCACAACCTGCGCAACAGGAAAGCACAGTTGGCGATCACATTCGTCAACAATATCCCGATACTCAACGGCGACATCATCATCGGTATCTCGCTCTTCCTGCTCTTCATCA
>USJD01000301.1 GCA_900554835.1 uncultured Prevotella sp.
TAACTTTCTTGTTCCCCTTTATATAAATATGTCCTTTTTGAGGTACAAGAACTTGCTTTCCAGAAAGGTCATACAACGTAGAGTTTCCTTTTTCTTCTATTTGTGGAGTACGCTCTATCCCAGTTGTTTGTTTCGTGAAATCACTATCCTTAAAGATACATTTTCCATTCTCATATACTGAAACTAAAACTTCATAGTAAGAGTTTAGTTCATTGGAGGTATATTTTGTACTACTCAATCCGATACCCTCTACAAGATAACTTTGGTAATTGTAAGTACCATAGTCAACAGTAATTCGTTTATGTTGCACATTGTCTATATCTATGTAGTCAACCGAAATGACGCTACCAACTTCATTGGCTTTATCTCCAACGCCCAAACAGAAATCCAGAAGCAATTTAGTTTGCTCGCCATATACGCCATATACTTTTGAGTCCTTTTCAAATACTGCATAGGCTGTTTGTATATTGGGAGTATCATGGTAAACCTTTACAAGTTTTTTGCACAACAGTCCATTGGCTATAGTATCTCCACAAACAGTAACCGTATATGCTCTTTCGATGTCTTCATGCTCATACATTCTTTGCACAAAATTCCAAACCTTACCATCAGACAACGTTTGTGACTTACAAGGGAGCATGGTAAAGAATGCTCCTAATAGAGTTAAGTATATATTCTTCATTGTTCTATAATTTTATATATGTCTAACGAGCATAACTTCTATTTATTGCCTAAGCTTAATATATACCAACATGAAGTGGTGAAGAAATTTCTGATATACTTCACTCTCCATACCCAATGTGGCAAGAGGCGTGGGGTAAGGTGGAACTTCTGCTTGTAATGAGGGTTGATGAACCAAAGTTTTTGGTCAACCACAACAAACCCACATTTGTGTATAAGACTTTCGAATAACTCAATGCTTGTGCGGCATTCTTTGATGCTCATCAGTTCTTTTATTGTACCTGTTTCTTCATTACACGTTTTTAGTAACAACTTGTATAAGGAGTTTGGCAACAAGTGAATAAATGGCAGATGGGAGCAAAGTTTGCTTCTGCAAATCTGCTGATGTCCTCCAAAAGGCATTTGCCATGCAGGAAATCCAACAAACAACACACCTGTAGGTTTCAAAAACTTTTTGAGGTGTGCAAGAAATGGCTCTTTTGTTGGTACGTGCTCTATCACATCATGTAATAGTATCACGTCATATTTGTCCTCTTCATTACATGGCACAGGGTACTTCATGAAATCACAGCATACAAATTTTGCATGATTGCTGATTTCTGAAAAATACGCCTTAGCATCCTTAATTCTGCATTCGGCAATATCTATACCTGTCACCTTGCAGCCCAACTTGGCAAAGGGAACTAAGTTTCCTCCTTCGCCACAGCCGACCTCCAAAATTCGGCTTTTAGGTGTCAGCTCTGTGAAAGCTGACAAGTAGCCGACGTAAAACTTCTTGGATGTTATCTCCAAGTCACGGAAATACATCTTCCTGTCTGTATGTCTTTTTTGCATGTTTCTTATTTTTGACCTTTCTGTAGATATAGATACAGGTCGTCCATAAAGACTGCACGCAAATTGAGACTTTTTTACCAAGTGAATCTAATGCCGAAAGGAACAGTCAAGGTAAATGGACGTTCTGTCCAAGCATTTTTGATACTGCCCCCTGTTGGAATATACCAATTCAGTGTTGGCTCGACAAACAAAGTCAGTTTTGGTACAAATTGATATTGTATGCCTATGTTTGTATTTACTGTCCATTGCACAGGAGGCGTTATCTTCCAATCTGTTGTATAAGCAGATGCACCATCTACAACATAATCGGCATTCGTCTTACTATATAATGGTATCTGAATGCTTGCTCCTGCCGAACCATAAGCAGACAATTTCTTGTATGTCAGGAATTGGTATGAAAGTTTGATTGGAATACCAATGTAGTGCAATTTTTGTACCTTGCCAACACGATAATCACCTGTACCAAGAGTAAAGTATGACTTCAAGAAAGAGTATTGTAGTCCTGTTTCCAAACTCCAATGCTCTCCTATATTCTTGTTCACTGCCAAACCTAAAGTGATAGGCTTGTCATGATGCTCTTTCTCTTCAATTTTACCTTTATTATTGTCAGCAATCTCTGTCATGGCAATATTTTCTACAGTCTGGTCTGTTGGAGTTAGACGATGTAAAAATTCTGCGTACTCTTCCCATGTAGTGAAACTCTTCTCGGAAGGTTTATCTGGTGTTGTTGGTTGATCTGGTCCAGAAGGTTGATCACTTCCTGCGTAATTATTACTACTTGTTATAATCTTATAAACACTTTGTGCAAGAGTAGTACCCAATGAACCTGCTGCAAGCAACTGCCATTTATTCTTCTTGTGTATTCTTGTGTCATTTGCAATCCAAGTATCTTCGTTTGGAATAGGGATATAGACAGAATCTTTTATGGTGATACTGTCTTGCTTATTGTCTGCCAAAACTTGTTGGTTCTCTTGCAAAGAATCTTTGATTTCGACAATCATGTTCTGATTTGTCTTGATAGAATCTTCACCTGTTATTGCAATGTTCTTTTTCTGTTGAGCACTTCGATAACTTGAACACAAAACAGCATTTTGTGTACTACTTACCGAAACGATAGTATTCTTACGTGTAGGTATAATACTTCTATTTGACTTTCGAGTTCGAACTATATTCACATCATTATCAGAAACAAGTTTCTTCTTCGTTGTGAAATATCTATATACAGGAATAACAATCAATGCCAATGCAATAAGAAGCATAGCCCTTGGAGACAACGTATTTCGTAACATTGCCTTTGCCCTTGCCAATTGTGAGGAAGAGCTATGTGGAGCAATATCAAGCAACGCTCCGATTTCTTGATGCGACAAGCCATCCAAGACGGACATATTGAATATTTTCTTATACCCTTCTGGCAAATTGTCTATTGCCGACATGATTTCATCATACTGAATTGATTGTTGGGAAACACTACTGTTATCTAATACGGCACTAAATTCTTCCTCAACATCTGATATGGATATGAAATTATATCTTTTGCCTTTCTCTTGGTATTTCAACACAAGATTAGTAGTGATGCTTGTAAGCCATTGACTAAACCTATGAGTATTTTTCAAGTCTTTCAACGAAACAAACGCAAGTACAAAAGCATCTTGGACAAGGTCGTCAACGACAACTTTGTCCTCTTCAAGGATATTGATGCATATTCCTTTCATCTTAGGATAATACATCTTATATAAAGTGCTGAAAGCATCAGCATCACCTTGTTTTGCTTTTTCTACTAATGTTGTTATATTTGAAGCCATGAGCGAATTATTCGTAATACCTATTTTGATATAGATACGCCAAAGGCTTGATGACTGCACGGGAAATACTTAAAGAACGTTAAGATGCATCATTTTAAGGCGTTAATTTTAGAACAGACACTTTGTACATGGTCAAGTCCATACAACATTGAGCGAGAATCAATGCCCATCCAAGAGAACAAGGTTTGGATTTTCTGATATTCATTGACAATGTAACTTGTGTCTATTTCCGACGCATGAAGTCTGAAACAGATTGGCTCATGGTGAGCAATCCTATTTCTCAGGCTGTTTACCTTGTCAAGTTCATTGAAGATGTAAGTGTTGTTGTATTGAACAGCAGCCGACGAGCGAGGTTTGTTAGGGAATGCCCTCAATAGGCATTGCCCCGTTGCACGATACTGTAGGGAAGAGTACATATATTTCCAAACTCCAAATTCCATTTCAGCTATCAACTTGGAATGAGAATAGATACCTTGTCTATTCAAACGATTGTATGCCTTTTCTATGATTTTTCGTGTTTCG
>USJD01000302.1 GCA_900554835.1 uncultured Prevotella sp.
GCTCTGCCACATGTCTCGATAAACGAGACTGAACTGAATTTTCTTCTTCATTATTTATTAATGTATTATATTCTAATGATTGACAAATCTATTTTTTGCAAGTGATTCTTCATCAAGTAACGGCTGCCATCAAACAGGCCCGAAAGCCCCCTTCCTGGCAACGCATAATTTACCAAGGTGCAAAATTAGACAAAAAAATCCAATTATCAGCCTATTCAGCTATTTTTTTGCAAATATTGCATTATTTTATAAAGGTTCTACCGATTTTCACCGATAGAACCTTTGTCATTTCATTACGATTCTGAATGTTTCTCTTACGAAGTCTTCCTATTCCTCATCACCCTTTTCCAGTTCCTCGGTAAACTCCTTATGGAAAGTGCTGAAGAGACGCAGGATTTCCTTGCGTGCCTCTTCCTCCTCATCCCAGAGACTCAGTTCACCAGCGCGATGAGCCAATATCATCTTGGCGCAGCGACGTATCTTGCGCTTGTTGTTGCGTGCCTGCAACTGGTCACCCTGTATAGGTTTCTGATTGATATAGGAGAATGCCAACAGCTGCTTCATGAACATTTCAAACATAGGGTCATCATGACGCCAGTCGTCATCATTCAGCCAGAACCACTGGAAACCATATTTCTGTTCCAAAGATATGAGATGAGCACCCAACTCATCCATCTTGCCAGGATCCTTCTGGAACTGCTCGTAGGCATAATTGCCCAAAGCAGTAGGCTCCAGTACAAATTCCTCCTCGCTTCCTTCATCCATCGTACTGCCTCCCAAGGTAATACGCCAACGGTAGTTCTTGTTCTTGATCAATGCTTCATGGGCATTCATCATCAGTTCAGACAGTTTACCTTCGCTTGGCAGTTCATCCACCACAGACAGGCGATCACGCTGATCACGCACAACCAACTTGCCTTCATGCTGGCGAAGCACACACATATAGATGAATCTGTCATTGTCCAGATGCAGAGAGAATCGGTCATTGCTATCGTCGCCCACAAATTCATAGCGATAATCATCCACCTTCTCGTGTGGGATTTCCACATCACCATGCATCTTGTTGCCACTCTTGTCATAAAGCGAGAATCCGAGATAAGGTATCTGAAGGCGCATGGTGACAGGAGCACCCTCCTTCTTAGGAGTCAAAGTGACCAGCAGGCCCTCATCGCCGAAGTCTTCCTTCTTGCAGACAAAACCGTCTCTTGTCTTTTCCGCCTTTTCCACCTTTACCTCGCCATGACGCCAGAAAAGGTCGAAAGTAATGGTATTTTCATCCTCATCAGTTACCTCAATGAAATCTTCCAGATCCATCCCCAAGAAAACTGCCTTGGCTGGTTCTATGACCTCATCGTCATCATCCAGCACGCCCACAAGGATTTCTCCTGGCATAGGGTCGTCTTCCCATTCTGCATCTTCAGGAGCATTGGCTGCCTTAAACACGAGATAGAGCATTCTCGCTTCCTTGCGGCTACCATCTTCCTTGCATTGGAACACCTTTGATTCCTTAGGTACATAGAATGGTGTTGATAGATACGGATTTTTGCATAACGCTGTATATTCGATTTCTGTCCACACCGGTTGTGTGTGAGTTGTGTTTACTGTCATCCTAATATTTTAAAGTTTTTATTATCTGTCTTTATACATGTTCTCGTAATATTTCTGATAGTCACCGCTGGTCACGTTGTCCATCCATTCCTGGTTGTCGAGATACCATTTCACGGTTTCCTCGATACCTTCCTCAAACTGCAGACTTGGTTCCCATCCCAACTCCTTCTGGAGCTTACGGGAGTCAATCGCATAGCGCATATCATGTCCCTTGCGGTCGGTCACGTAGGTGATCAGGTCAAGGTCCTCACCTTCCTTGCGTCCGAGCAGACGATCCACGGTCTTGATCACCACCTTGATGATGTCAATATTCTTCCACTCATTGAAACCGCCGATATTGTAAGTCTCAGCCACCTTTCCCTTGTGGAAAATCATATCAATGGCACGGGCATGATCCACTACATACAACCAGTCTCTCACATTCTCACCCTTACCATATACTGGCAATGGCTTGCGATGACGGATATTGTTGATGAACAATGGAATCAACTTCTCAGGGAACTGATATGGACCATAGTTGTTGGAACAGTTGGTCACGATGGTAGGCATTCCGTATGTATCGTGGAAAGCACGTACGAAATGGTCTGAGCTTGCCTTAGAAGCCGAGTATGGAGAATGAGGATTGTACTTGGTAGTCTCCAGGAAGAACTCCTCGCCATAAGCCTCGTGGTTCTTTCCGCTGGAAGCCTTGGTAGTGAAAGGCGCTGCTACGCCCTCAGGATGAGTCATCTGCAGAGCACCATACACCTCGTCGGTAGAGATATGATAGAAGCGTTTGCCCTCATAACCCTCTGGCAGACTCTCCCAATAGATCTTGGCAGCCTGGAGCAAAGACAGGGTACCCATCACATTGGTCTGAGCGAAAGTGAATGGATCCTTGATACTGCGATCTACATGACTCTCTGCAGCCAGATGGATAATACCGTCCACCTGATACTCCTTCATCAGTTTCAGCATCAGGTCGAAGTCACAAATGTCACCCTTCACGAAGGTATAGTTTGGCTTGTCCTCAACATCCTTGAGGTTAGCTAAGTTGCCTGCGTATGTCAACTTATCGAGGTTGATGATATGATACTCAGGATACTTGTTCACAAAAAGTCTTACGACATGTGAGCCGATGAAACCTGCACCGCCCGTTATGATGATATTCTTCATTTCTATATGTTTTTAGTATATTATTACAATTAGCTACTTTCTGTTCCGGATATTACTTGGCAGCCTCCAGATTAGCGATACATTTCTCAAGAGAATCCACCCAGTAAGGCACTTTCACGCCGAAGGTCTCCTTGATGGAACGCTTGTCGAGCACGGAGTAAGCCGGACGGGTAACTGGAGATGGATATTCAGAACTGTAACATGGCTGGATGTCGCAATCCGTATGTCCTGAGATTCTTGCTATCATCTGGGTGAAATCATACCAGGAGCAAACTCCCTCGTTGGAGAAATGATAGATTCCTACCAGTTTCTCCTGCTCTTCTGCCTCCTTCATCTTCGCTAAGATGGTCTCGATGGCATTGGCCAGATCCAGCGCATAAGTAGGAGTACCGCACTGGTCGAACACCACCTTCAACTGCGGTTTGGTGGCAGTCAGGTTGAGCATAGTCTTGCAGAAATTCTTGCCAAACTCAGAATAGAGCCAGGCGGTGCGGATGATGACATACTTGCAGCCGCTGGCGATGATTTTCTGTTCGCCATGGAGCTTAGTAGTGCCATATACGCCCGTAGGAGTACCCTTCTGTTCAGGATTGCAAGGCACATTATAAGGTTCCTTACCAAACACATAATCAGTAGAAATCTGAACGAGCAGACCATCCACTTCCTTCATAGCCTTAGCAAGATTCTCCGGCGCATCCGCATTCAGTTTCTCAGCAAGTGCAGCCAACTTTTCATCGGTTTCACAAGCATCCACATTGGTCCAGGCAGCACAGTTGATGATAGCCTGCACCTCATTGTCTTTCACCATCTTGCGGATGGCTTCCATATCCGTAATGTCCAGATAAGTAGTCTCCAGACCCTCCACCTGATTGACATCCGTAAAGATATAATGATCAGTAGTATTCTTGCTAACGATACGCATCTCATTGCCGAGCTGACCGTTGGCACCCGTAACTAATATATTCATTTCTATTTATAATTTACAATTACACCCACGCTTTATCAGCATTTTTCCAAAGCCTTTTTTTTACCTTTTTACCTTTTTACTTTTTTACC
>USJD01000303.1 GCA_900554835.1 uncultured Prevotella sp.
GTACAAATTTTATATAGAATTAAAGAATTTTCCCCCTGATTTATCGGGTGAGCCCTGTTTTTCTCCTGCTTTTTAGAGAAAAAGGCAAAAAAAAAGGGCTACCGCTGTAGCCCCAACCTTGATAACCTTAAATCTAATACTATGAAAAACACATCGCAAAGATACTGAATTTTCCGTTATTTCATGTACGAAAAATGGAAAATCTTATCTTTTGCGCTGATTTTTACCTTTTTTAATCAATATAACCTCTTTCTTTGAACTCTTCGTATAGAGGTTCAGCCAAAATCTTGGCATCAGGATGAGGCGCTCCTGTTGTGCCTAATGCACGAAGGTCGAAGAAATGCTTCCAGTCGCTTACGAATGCGGTGTGCACCAGTTCTGTATTTGTATCCAATGGAAGAATGACGCGTGCTTCCTGTGGCTTGCATCCCATAGCAATCAATTTCATGTAGGCAAATTCTGCTGCTTGATTGGCAAAGAGCCAGGCATCTATTGGAGTCCAGTCATTGGTCTCTTCATTTGCTACGTCTTCACAGAGTTCTACGAATTTCTCATCGTTGGTTTCTAAATCACCCTTTACCCAAGTTGGAAGGTTGATACTGATTTCGCTACCAAACTTATTCTTCGTATAATTGCAGTAGCGTGTGCTCTGTTCTGCCATGGAGTTGGCGCGATGACGATTGTATTCACGGGTAATGGCAATCTGGGTTGTAAAGTGTACGGTGATGCGGAGTTCATGCTTGCCCTTTTCGAAATCTGTACGATACTTCAGATCTTCCAGTGTTTTGTTCTCTGCCATCACACGGAGATTGGTTGTGATGTAGTCCTTGCCGTCTATCGTATTCACATGAGAGAACTTGTTGCTTGCATAGAGTGGGAGTTCCCCGTGGTTGCAGGTCAGATATACGGTGCCGTGTTCCAACATGGCAAAATGTTCATGCTCTATCATGCGGTCTACGAATGGCTTGGCTGAGTCTTCTGTGGTGTTGTTTTCACTCTTGTAGCATACTCTACCTGCTCGCTCTATCTGCTGATAGATGCCAAGCTCTCCTGGATTTTGCATCCATATCTCATATTGAGGATTCTGTATCTTCATTGCTTTATGTTTTTATTTCTGCTGCAAAGGTACATTATTTTGGGGTAATTACAAAATTATTCCCTTATATTTTGTCATTAACTGTTTTTTCTTTCTTTACTTTTGCTTTTCTTGCAAAAAAAGGTAGTATCTTTGCAATCATGAATGTCCTTCGTTCTGCCCTATATATATAATAAGGTGTAATTTTGTTATGAATAGGGGTATAGAAGTTGAAATGGGGGACTTGTTGATTGAATGAATTAGATATCATCATGGAAATAAAACCAATTGCACATTTTCGTTCTCCCTTTTCCAGTAAGTTCGGTATTCCCAAACAGGCTGGTTTGGTAGAAGAACTGGAGGGACAGATTGTTTTTGAACCCGAATTCCGAAATCCTGATGCACTCCGTGGAATGGAGGGCTTTGACTATCTTTGGTTGATTTGGGAATTTTCTGCCAATAAGCATAAAGCCAATAGTCCCGTTGTAAGACCCCCAGTGCTGGGAGGAAATGAGAAAGTAGGGGTGTTCGCTACCCGAAGTCCTTTCAGACCCAACCATATCGGCTTGTCTTCTGTGCGTATAGACTGGATAGAATGGGAGACAAATCGGGGACCGGTGATTCATGTGAAAGGAGCCGACCTGATGGACGGAACACCGATATATGATATTAAACCCTACGTAGTCTATGCTGATTGTCATCCTGATGCCCGCAGCGGTTTTGTGGATGAAAGAAAATGGGATAGACTTGAGGTGCTGGTCAGCGATGAGGTGAAAGACAAACTGAATAAACAGGGATTAACAGATGCCAAGATTTCGATTTTAAAAGAAGTGCTGGCACAAGATCCTCGTCCGCATTATCAAAAAAATCCTGACAAGGTTTATGGAATGCCTTATGAGGGCTTGGATATTCACTTCCGGGTTTCCCATCAAACCTTAGAGGTACTTTGAAAATTCCCTGGGCAGGGAAAAAATCTTCCTTGCCCACGCAATAATTTTTCCCTCGGCAGAACAAAAAAACTCTCCTGAGTCAGCACTACTGACATCAGGAGAGTTTTTGGTTTTATCTTATGATATAATTTTAACTGCTTGTCTGGCAGATCAGACTAACTGCAGATATCCGTCTTTCCTTTTTTTTTATTTTGCAAAAGTGGAAAAGTTTACATTCTCCAAGGTAATCTTGCAGGCTGCATCTATATCCTTTGCATTCTTGTTGTAGAAGATGTTGCAGTCCTTGATGGTGATATCGTGTATCATACCTTCTGCGCCATGCGCCACGATTCCATTCTTGCAGCCACGTACATAGACGTTGCTGATATGAATATCCTGGAAATCTGGCAAGAATTCCTGTTTTACAGGGGCTGCCTGCTGCTTGGCACCTACGTGGTTGTCGAAATAGGTAGTCTCGAAAGTGATAGCATCGCCTGTAATATCGGTCATGTAGATATGGTCGATATAAATATTCTCGCTCTTACCGCCTCTTTTCACAGCACTCTTGAATCGCAATCCGGCATCTGTGCCCTGGAAGGTATTGTTTCTTACAACAATGTTTTTCATGCCTCCAGAGAATTCGCTACCGATTACAAAACCGCCATGAGCGTGATATACGGTATTGTCCTGGATGTTGATATTCTCACATGGACCCGCTTTCACGCCCGCTGCACCAGCACCGCCCTTCATGCAGATACCGTCATCGCCAGCATCGATCACGTTGTTGACAATCAGTACATCTTTGCAACTTGAAATATCGATGGCATCTCCGTTCTGTGCATTCCAAGGACATTTTACGGTAATTCCGTCAATAACTACATTCTTGCAACGGGTGGGGATGAGGTGGAAACGAGGTGAGTTCAGAAGCGTAACACCTTGAACGAGCACGTTCTCACAGTCGGTGAAACGGATCATGTGGTTGCGCACCTTCTCCTGTGCATCGATATTATCTACTACATTCGGAGTCTGCTTCAGGTTGAGTGGAAACCAGATGTCACCCTTCTCATTGAGAGTACCGCCCATTTCCTGGAATCTTTTCCATTCCACGTCGCTTACCTTGCTTCTCTTGACCGGTCTCCACCATTCGCCATTTCCGTCGATGGTACCTTCACCAGTAATGGCAATGTTCTTGCGCTTGCTGGCAGAGATGGCTGTTGAGGCTCTCTCTTCTTTTTTACCTGTTGCCTCGTCTGTTTTGATGAGGTCGTTCTTGTCTTCTGAGAAAACAATGATGGCATTCTTCTCGAGATGCAGGTCGATATTGTCTTTCAGAGAAATCAATCCGGTGAGGTAAACACCCGCAGGAACATTCAGATGACCTCCGCCCATCTTGTTTAGTTTACTGATGGCTTTGGCGAATGCCTGGGTGTTCATTGTCAGTGCATCTCCTTTACCACCGCATTCCAGGATGCTGACCTGGTTGTCCGGGAAGGTAGGAAGGGTAGGCTGTGACATTTGAACTGGCAAGTTGGTGTAATACTTGCTGTAATCAGCGGCAAACGAATTCGCTATCGCGAACAGTGCCATTAAAGAAATGAGAATTTTCTTCATAAGTCTTTAAGTCTGCTTTTTGTTATTTGTTTTAAATTATAATAGTTTATGATTGCAATTGTTTGTAATTGTGGCTCACCCGATAAATCAGGGGGAAAATTCTTTAATTCTATATAAAATTTGTACC
>USJD01000304.1 GCA_900554835.1 uncultured Prevotella sp.
GGATGCTTCCAGTATCTTGATGAGCGCATCGAATGCCTCTAGCCAGGTCTTTGGCAGAGCAAGGGGTGCATCAGAATATTTGCAAAGCGCATGGTAGAAATACATGAGCTGTACATCCTTGTTTTCCTGGTTGACACCTGTGGCATAAAATGCCAACTTGTCGTCAAAGGCCTCTCTTACAAGAAAAGTCTTGCCTACGCGACGGCGACCATATACGACAACAAACAGCGATTCCTCTGCTTTGTATGCCTCTTCGAGCTGTTGTAGCTCACGTTTCCTTCCTATTATCTTTGTCATATATTATATAGTGAATGGGTTAAACAACCTGCTTGTTTTGGCTGCAAATATACAAAAAATACCACTTAAAGCCAAACGGATGGGTAAGAAAGTGGCTCTAAGTAGTAATTTTAACATACTTACAGCCAAAAAGGCATTTTATGGTTAAAAGAATCTAGTAAAAAGGAGAACCTGTATCTAGTCGAAAGGGGTTATTACCACTGTAAGGATAGTTCCCACAATGGCATTAGGCATCTTAGAATGATGTCCTAAAGTATATTTTTTAGAAAAGCTTTCTTTATCTAAATTCATAAATTCAACTTCCCCATTCTCATCTTTAGCCATGATAGTATCAACTCTCAAATGATAATCTCTGAGAACAGTATCCAAGCTACTATAAAATCCAGATGCTCTTAACAAAGAATTGACTCGTCTTTCCCATCTGGAAAAATCTTCCATGCGTTCTATTGGTTTTACCGTATCCATAGCTAATGATAACTCTACAGTTTCGTCGGGAAAATCAAAGGTGTGGCAATAAATGTATTTCAAAGAATCTAAAGGATATTTCTTGCAAGCTTTAGCCATGCTTTCTTGGAGACAGCATAGAAATTCCGTTGTATCCGGAAACTTAGAATTTGCAAACTTTTTGTAGTTTTCAATTTTCAACTTCCCCATCATATAATACTCAATTGGTATAATAGAAGAAATGACAATCATCCCATTGTCCTTTTTATCAAACACCAAATACACATCCGTACCATATAGTGTATCCTTGTCTATACAATATACAGTTTCTGTTGCATTAACAGGAAAAGAAATGACATCCCTTTTAGTCCTATTAACACAAGCTACATTCAGTACAAGCAATACAATAATCCCACAAAAGAATATATATTTTTTCATCGCTATTATAATTTCATTCACCATCAGCAAAATACACTGGTACCCCCAGAGATTTGCTGATTATCTCATGTACAGCAAATTTTAGTATATCACATCCTTACGCTTTTGCAGGTGATCCTAATTGGGGCATCTATTATTATCTTAGGCATGTTCTGATTCATTTTTTTTATACCACGACTCTTAGCAAACTCCTCTAATGGAATTCCCAAAGCCTTCGGTTCTATACCTGATGTTATTGTATCAACTCTCAGTGAATACTTTTCCAATATACTATTAATGTCTTTGTTTAAAGAAGTCTGATTGATTGCAATAGAGAATTGATCAAAATCCGTTCTGTCTTTTAAAATATCGTTGTTCTTTTCCCAATTATATGAAAAGTCAATTGCTAGTTCTGCTAAATCCCCAGTACGGATGTTTATCTGCGTAAGTGAATCTAATTCGATTTTGTCAGACATGAAATATAAATAAGAATTTAGTCTTTCTAAGATAGCCTTATATGTTGGGTAATGAACCTTTTCATCCGCCCTTAGTTCTTCTACTTTATAATATTCCTTACGAATGCATACTCGTTGTAGATATTTTATAGACATGTGTCCTATATATAATGCATACATACCATTCTTTTCCTTTTCAAGATAAAAACATGACAAAGGATTTTCATTAGGAATTATATACACAAAAGGCTCTCCATTATAAGATGTTTTTATTTGCATAAATTTTTTGTTTTTTTCTGTATCCACACAAGAGCACAGAAGAAAGACGAGTAAACAATTGAAGAGTAATAATATCTGTTTCATCATTTATATTTTAACTAATTAGTGTTCACTGAATTAATATTTAGCCAAACTTGGAGCGTAGCGAACTTTTGCAGGTGACCCAAGAAATCTGCATGAAAGTGGAATCTACAACGTAAGCATCTGAATCAGAAACTTGCATTGTAGACGCACCCCAAGATGCCCCTCGCATAGAAATCAAATTGCCACGGAAGTCGTATGAATAATAGATTTGGGCACTGTTGCCCAATGGAAAGAACAAAAAGATGCCTAATAAACTTTCTTTTCCCATAAGTGTAACTTTAATGAGTATTCTTTTTACAAAAATACAAAATTTTCCGTTTCCTTGTATATTTATAACTTTTTATTAACCATGTTTAACTTCGAGCGGCATCACAGTGCCTTGCAAGAGTACAACTTTTATTCAAAAATAGAGACATTTAAGGTGATTTTTCGAGTTATCGGGCTAAAAGGCTACAAAAAGCTTGGTTAATCAAGAAAAATACCTTAACTTTGCCACCATAATTAAAGGGAATAGCTTATGAAAGGTAGAAGATATCCTCTCGGAATACAGACTTTCAAGAATATCATAGAGGGAAATTATGTATATGTAGATAAGACCGACTTAATCTATGACTTGGTGCATGAGAAGAAATATTGCTTTCTGAGTCGTCCTCGACGATTCGGAAAGTCACTCCTTGTCACAACCCTACAAGCCTACTTCGAAGGAAAGAAAGAGCTATTCAAAGGACTAAAGCTGGAAGCCTTGGAAAAAGATTGGGAGAAACACCCCGTTATCCATCTTGATCTTAGCAAGGGGAAATACTATAATATGGAAAGCCTGATAGAAACTCTTGATAAGATTCTTGAAACTTACGAGGATTTATACCAAATAACTTCTGTTAGTACTGAGGCTTTTAATGTCCGATTGATTCGCATCATCAATGCCGCCAAGCAAAAGACCGACAGGAATGTGGTTGTGCTCATCGATGAATATGATGCGCCGATGCACGACTCTATGAAAGACAAGGACTTGCAGGACAAGATACGTGACATCATGCGCAACTTCTTCAGCCCTTTGAAATCAGAAGAGGACAATCTTCATTTTGTCTTTTTAACAGGAATCTCCAAGTTTAGCCAGTTGAGTATCTTCAGCGAACTGAACAATATCACGAATATCAGCATGTGGGATAAGTACAGTTCTATCTGTGGCATCAGCAAGGAAGAGCTCTTGGAAAATTTCCACGATGACATAGAGGAATTGGCGCAGGTCAATGATATGAACTATGAGGAGGCCTTAGCTGAGCTGAGATATAATTACGATGGCTACCACTTTAGTGGGAAAGGTGCCGATATGTATAATCCTTACAGCATGTTCAATTGCTTAGAGACCCATGAGTTTGATAGCTATTGGTTCTCTACGGGTACTCCTACCTTCCTGATAGAACTGCTTCAAGAGAAAAATGTCGATATGCTCCAGTTGGACGACATTTGGACAACTTCCGACCGCTTCGATACTCCAACAGAGAAGATTGTTGACCCTGTGCCGGTATTATACCAAAGCGGCTATCTCACTATCAAGTCATACAATCGTTTGGCGAAATTATACAAGCTTGCCTTCCCTAATGAAGAGGTGCGCAAGGGCTTCTCCAACAGCCTCTTCCGCTATTATGCCCCAGACGGCATGGGCGACCGTGATGCTATCTATATGGCATGGGCAAAAAACTTCATCCTGAGTGCCGAGGACAATATGGAGGCATTCCTCCCTCATCTCCAGA
>USJD01000305.1 GCA_900554835.1 uncultured Prevotella sp.
TGAAAACTGACATTAAAGGGAATAGGCCTCCACATTCCATAAGAGAAAAGAGAGGGGAATTGCGGCAAGCATTCCCCTATATATAATTAAGGTGTAAGCTCGGGAATACCAATCGGGAAAGAAAGAGGTAAACAGGCTTCAGCGGGAGAAAGACACTCCTCTCCAACTACATCTCCCAAAAGTTTAAGAAATGCTAAAAAGACCCTTTTGGGGCATTTTTCACTAAAAAAATGCATTTTTGGGGCAATTGATCCAAATCAAGGCAAAATTGAACCAATTTGAACCAATTCAGTTTCATTTATTTTATATATCTTTGCACCCATAAAACATTGAAAATATGGAGAATAGGGTATTCAAGAGAAAAATATATAGCCAAATGGCTGAATGGAAGGAAATTTCCAAGGGAAGTACAGCCCTCCTTGTAGAGGGTGCTCGCCGTATTGGAAAGTCAACTATCGTAGAAGAATTTGCCAAGAATGAATACGAATCATACCACTAGTGTCCGGATAAAATCTCAGAAGAGGTAACCCTCTATATATTGAGACTCCGGACTATTAATACTTAATTCTTTAGTTACTTTGAATATGGAACGGATATCATCTTGCTTAAACAGAAGCGGACCAATAGACTTTGATATTGTATGAAGTGTCTGTGGAATATTGAAGTGTTTCTTCGCTATGATAAGTAGCAGATAATCACAAACAGCAATCCACAACTGAAGATAAACGGCATTCTCCGTAGTGCCATAGAACTTCTTAATATGTAGATGTTGTTTAATCCAGCGAAAGAACAATTCGACACTCCATCTTTCTCTGTAAAGTTCTGCAACTGTCAGAGAATCAATGGTTAAGTTGTTTGTAAGAAACCTATATACGTTGTTTGTTGCATAATCCTCGTATACTACCATACGGAGTGGTTCAGGATATTGTACAGAAGGTTTTAAACCTGTCAGACGTATAAGCTGGTCACTTATCAACCCAGTTGATTTGTCAACTTCATATTCCTCTATGATATTGTACAACATGTTGTCTTTTGCTCTGGTTACAAAGTATGCATGCTTAAGATGAAAGCACTCGTAAAGTTGCTTGAAAAAGATATAGCCTTTATCCATAAGGTAAAAGGCTTGTTCTTCAACAGGTATCATAGGCATTACCTTCGAATCATGTACAAGACCATTGGTCATGACAATATAAGAAGGTATACTACCTCTGAGGTCGATAAGAGTGTGCATCTTCACGCATCCTTCGCCATGATGAAACTCTGCCCAAGGAGATAACTCAAGACATATTCTTATTGAAGTACTGTCAAGAGCATAGACCATCTCATTCAAGCCAAGGCGAAAGTAGTCATCACGATATAACTCCTTAGCCCACTTGATGAGAACCTTGGCAAAGTCTCTGTAAATCATCCAATTCCTTTTCTCATTGGCTTCTGCCAATGTAGATTTAGGAACTGTACGAAGACCTGCATGGTAAAGACCTTTTCCGCAGAATTCAAGAGTCATCTCAATATCTCTGAGACTTGAACGGTCTGTGAATTGAGCAAAACTCATAATCTTGAACTGATCTAGACAAGTAAGTGTTTTGGCGTGCCAATCACCCTTGTAACGGTCAACACATTTTTGGAACTCATAACGAGAAACCAAAGACATAATCTGAGAAAATATGGTCTTTTTTGTACGCATCACAGTAAATCAGAGCCATTTGAGGCCCATCTGCAAAAGTACAAAATTTAATCCAAAAATTCAAAGAACGATATATTTAATTAATTTTCAACAACTTAGGCTACATGTTCCGGATTTTATCCGGACAGTAGTGAACTTTTATAACTTCTGAACTTGCGAAAGTTCAATAACTAATCGATTCTTTTTTGACTATAAGTAGTTCTATGTATCGGGCATGGCGCAAGCGATTTGCGCCATGCCTTTTTTGGAACTGCAACTCGAAGATGATTGTACTAACCATAGTGGCAACAAAGTTATGGATGTCCAACTCACCAACTTAGTGACGGGAAAAAATAACTTGATACGATTTGAGTGAAATTAGTCGAATATTGCAGATACAGAATATAAAGGATAATTAGCAAGCCAATCCTGCTCTCTATAAGGTGACATGGATAGGCGCATACCTTTCAATCCCTGATTGCGCTCTACAAACACCCTCAAACTCTTAGCCTGCAAATTCTCCTCAGCCTTTACTTCTATCGGAATGATTTTTTCTTCATCCTGCACCAGGAAATCTATTTCACCACGTGAATTTTCTGCCGACCAATAATAGATAGACAGGGAAGATTTCTCCTTAAGCTGCTGCAGGACATACTGTTCTGTCAGCGCCCCCTTAAAATCAGAAAACAGCACATTTCCTTCCAGCAAGCTTTGGGCAGGAATATTGCTCATGGCTCCCATCAGTCCCACATCAGACAGGAATAACTTGAAAGCAGAAAAATCCTCGTATGCAGCCAATGGCAACTGGGCTTTCTTGCAGCGGTTTACCTTATAGATCAGCCCTGCATCTTTCAGCCATTCGATGGCGAGCTCAAAATCCTTTGCTCTGGCTCCTTCCTTTACGGCACCATAGATGAATTTCTTGTTTTCCTTGGCAAGCTGGGATGGGATGGATTTCCATACCATTCGGATACGTGGAACTTCTATGGCCGGAGCATGTTTGGAAAAATCACGCTCATACGCTTCAAGGATTCCTTTTTGAATGCTTCTGACTTCAGACAGATTTCCCTCGCTGGCAAAAGACTGTACTACAGCCGGCATTCCCCCTACCAGATAATACTGTCGCAGGCATTCTTCGAATTTATTCCGAAACATGGTTATCATACTCCAATCCTTTGACATAAGCAGTTCTACCATACGGCTTTCACCGATTGCATCTAGAAATTCAAAGAATGTGAGGGGATATAAATGCATGAAATCTACCTTACCTACAGGAAAAGAGTCATTCTGATGCATCGCAATTCCGAGCAATGAACCTGCAGCTACGACATGATATTGAGGTGCTTTTTCTGCAAAATACTTTAATGCGGTGATACCCCTGGGTGCTTCTTGTATCTCATCAAGGATAATAAGCGTATTTTCATCAATAGAAACTCCTGTACTCCATTGTATGCTATTGATAATACGGGGAATATCAAAGTCATGTGCAAAAACTTCCCGGAGCATTTCATTGTCTTCAAAGTTTATATACGCACTATGGGTATAGGCCTCTGTGGCAAATTCCTGCATCAGCCAGGTTTTGCCAACTTGGCGGGCTCCAAGCATGATCAACGGCTTTCGGTCGTTGCTTGCTTTCCATTGATATAGGTATTTGATGGCATTTCTCTTCATAACTATCTGATTATTTGATATTTCTGAATGCAAAGATACATTTTTTATTTCAAAGAGCACAAAAAGTCGTCCTTAAAAATGTATAAAACTACAAAAAGTCGTCCTTAAAAGTGTAGAAAATCACAAAAAGTCGTCCTTAAAAGTGTATTTTAATAAAGTATATCAAACATATAACAGAATGTTTTTTCCATAACCAATCGACCTTTACTACATCCCCACTTACTCTTCCATATCGAAAAAAATATAATTTTTATTCAATACAACGATTATATTGAATATTTTTATTACCTTTGCGATGCAGAAAAGGAAGAGCCGGCAGGCTCCTAACCACATACCGGTGAAGAGTGGTGAAGAGTGGGTGAAGAGTGAGAAACAACTCTTCACCCCTCGA
>USJD01000306.1 GCA_900554835.1 uncultured Prevotella sp.
GTTTCGCATTTTGGGCAAGATCTTTGCCTGTGTTGACCTGGAGCGCCCCGAGTGGGTTACGATGAAATGTAATGCCGATTACGCCCTCGAACTCCGGGAAGTGCATCCCGAAATAGAAGGCGCATGGCATTGGAATAAGAAATACTGGAATCAGGTAAACCTTTATGGCACGCTGGAAGATGATTTCATCCAGTCCCTGCTTCGCCATAGCTATTCTGAAGTGGTGAAGAAACTCAAGAAACAGGAAAAGCTTGAGCATCCTGAAATCATGGAGGTGAAGGAATAAACGAATGATGCAAAAAGGAAAAAGAAGACTCTGAATTAGCAATAAGAAATGCTGATTCAGAGTCTTCTTATTAATATATAATTCCTAATTTTTTGAGTCTAGATTGAATCGCTCCTATCGAACGCTCCATGATTTCTGCTATTTCTTTTATAGTTTTTCCTTCATTATAAAAGTTTATCAGAATATCATCAGCTACTTTTTCCCAAGGAAGATAGGCGTTTCCATGTTCTTTTCTTTTTTCTTCGACAGAATACGCTTTCTTATGTGTTGGTTTTGTTGAACCATTATCCATTATCTTGTATTCCCAATCTTCGATGGTTCTTGTTTCCGTACTGAAGCTGATGCCTATTTTTACGAGTTTTCTGTCGTCAGCCTCGAAAGGAACCATGTAGCCTTTTTCGTCTATCTGGGCCAAAGCTTCTTTGGCAGGCTTATTAATTTTTATCTCGAAAACGAAGATGGTGTGGGGCGAGAACATCACGGCATCGGCTCTGCCCCTGCAACTCTTCACCTGCGTGAGAACGGCGATATTCATCATCGAAAGCATGATGTAGAAAACGGTCTCGTAATAATACTCGTTTTTCTGCATATCTGCCAGCACATCCTTTCCGCCTTCCGGGTAAGGAATGGAAGCGAAGTAGGATTTCATCAGCGTCATCGCCTTGTCGATGTTTCCGTAAACCAAGGCCTGATAGAAACGAGCCGCAAAGCCCAGCGAAGTACCATCGCTCAGATTGGTGTAGAGCGGCAGCAGGTTTTCCATCAGTCCGGCTCTTACTTCCTTGTTTGGAATGCCGAGATAGTAACCTTTGGAGAGAGGGTCGTAGCCCTTGATAGTAAGATAACCGCTCTGATAGAGCAGAGGCAGGGCATCCGACATCTTCTCAGTAGGACGGTCGAATGAAGACGAGAAGGCAAAGACGTTGTCCAGCTCCGTCACGTCTGTCTTGAATCTCTGCATCTGATTGATGAGATAAGTAGAAGTGCCCGATGCAAACCAGTAGTCCTCTATCTCGCCCGATGCCAAGGCACGCATCAGACTGAACGGATTGAAGATGTCTGGGCTGTTTCTTGTGAAATGATAGCCGTCGTAATTCTCCTGGAGCATCCGTGCCATCTCTTCCTTGCTCACCCCATTGTGCTCCGCCATCAGTTCGATGTCCTGGCTCAGGGTGGTGGTGAGCTCCTCCTTGGTAATGCCGCAGATGGCAGCAAACTCTGGGTCCATGGAGATATTGGTCAGGTTGTTGATGGCGCTGAAGATGCTGAGCTGCGAGAACTTGGTGATACCCGTGATGAAGGCGAATCTGATGTATTCATCATTAGCCTTGATTGGGGCATAAAATTCCTGTATGACGGTTCTGATTTCTGCTAGCCTGTCCTCATAATAGGGAAAATCATTCATTTTTTCTGTAGTTTGGGTAATGCGTGTTTTCGGGAATCTTCGTATCTTTGCACTCGGAAATGATGATCATCATATAATCATAACTATAAGTACAAAAAATAAGTATAAAAAATATGTATATTGAGAAAATAAAGTCGCCAGCCGACTTGAAGAAGCTGGATTTGAAGGAGCTGCAGGTGGTGGCTGATGAAACCAGACAGGCTGTGCTGAACCGTGTAAGCAAGCATGGCGGTCATGTGGGGCCAAACCTCGGATTCGTGGAGGCTACCGTGGCGCTTCACTACGTTTTTAATGCGCCAAAGGATAAGCTCGTGTTTGACGTAAGCCACCAATGCTATCCGCATAAGGTGCTCACCGGACGAGCTGCGGGATTCCTCGGCGATGTGGATGACATGAATGCCATTTCGGGCTATTCTTCTCCTGCCGAATGTCCGGAGTATGACAATTTCGAGGTGGGGCATACTTCCACTTCCGTGAGTCTTGCCACCGGTTTGCAGAAGGCGCGCGACGTCAAGGGAACCGATGAGAACATCATCGCCATTATCGGCGACGGCTCCCTTTCTGGCGGCGAGGCTTTCGAGGGACTGGATGAGGCTTCGGAACTCGGCACGGGCATCATCATCGTGGTGAACGACAACGAAATGTCTATCGCCGAAAATCATGGCGGAATCTACAAGAACCTGCGTGCCCTGCGCCAGAGCAACGGCACCTGCGAGCACAACTGGTTCAAGGCGTGGGGCTTTGAATACAAGTATCTGGAAGAGGGTAACGACATCGAAAAACTCATCCAGGTTTTCGAGAGCGTGAAGGATACGGATAAGCCTACCGTGGTTCACATTCATACAGAGAAAGGTCATGGATTTGCGCCAGCTGTAGCCAACAAGGAGGCTTGGCATTGGGGAATGCCTTTCAATCTGGAAGACGGTTCGCGACCAAGAAGGAATGCCGATGGAACCCTCCCGGAGGTTGCTCCAACAGAGGATTACGGCACATTATTCTCTGACTGGATGCTCAGCGAGATGAAGCAGGATAAGACGCTCATCGCCGTAACCGCCGGTACTCCTACCGCAGGCGGCTTTACTGCCGATAAGCGCCAACTGGCTGGCAAGCAGCACATCGATATGGGAATCGCCGAAGAGCAGGCGGTGGCCATGATTTCGGGAATGGCGAAGGGTGGATTGCATCCGGTTTGGACCGTTTACAGTACCTTCATCCAACGTACCTACGACCAGATTGCGCAAGACCTCTGCATCAATTCCAACCCAGCCGTAATCAACGTGGTAGGAGGCGGAGTGAACTCGATGAACGACATCACCCACATCTGCCTTTTCGATATTCCGATGCTCTGCAGCATTCCGGGGCTCATCTATCTGGCTCCAACCACCTGCGAGGAGTATTTCGCCATGCTCCGCTGGAGCATTCTGCAGGATAAGAAACCTATCGCCATCCGCGTGCCAAGCAATGGCGTGGTTCATACGTCAGAAGCCGTTGATGCTGAGTATGGTTACGAGGCAAAGTACAAGGTGATGCACCAGGGCGAGAAGGTGGCAGTCATCGCCGCCGGTTCGTTCTATCAGAAGGGCGAGAATGTAGTCCGCCTGTTGGCTGATAAGGGCATCGATGCTACGCTCATCAATCCCCGTTATCTGAATGAGGTGGATGCCGAAGTGCTGGATAGCCTGAAGGCAAACCATCAGTTGGTGGTAACCCTGGAGGATGGCTCGAAGGATGGCGGATTCGGAGAGCGCATCGCCTCTTACTATGGCACTTCAGAAATGAAGGTGATGGTGGGCGGCATCAGGAAGGGACTCTACGACAGATACGATGTGAAGGAGTTGCTTTCGGATAATCGCCTGCTCGATGAGCAGATTGTGGAAGACGTTTTGTTAGTAATTAATGATTAATTATTAATGATTAGTTAGTCTGCATAGTTAGTTTTTATTTAACGAGAAATCCAAGCCGGAGAATCATCTCTAGCTTGGATTTCTTCTGTTTTATCATTGAATGTTTGTCTTAATCTCATCTTAATCT
>USJD01000307.1 GCA_900554835.1 uncultured Prevotella sp.
TGGTGAGCAACATCGAGAGTGTGGCTCGTGAGATTGGCGAGCAGATTCCGGAAGTGGCTGAGGTTCAGCAGAAGGCTGAGCAGGCTTTGAATACTGATGTAGCTGTGGCGAATCCGATGGCAAAGGAAGTCATCGAGGTGATGAACCCAGCTGAGGCTGAAGAAATGGAAGCTGACAAGACTGCAGAAGCTGCTTTGATAAAAGCTGAGGAAGCAAAGGCTGAAGAAGCAAAAGCAGCTGCTGAAGCTGAATTGACAAAAGCTGAGGAAGCTAAGGTAGAAGAAGCTAAAGCTGCTACAGAAGCAGAATTGATAAAAGCTGAGGAAGCTAAGGTAGCAGCAGATAAGGCAGAAGAAGCTAAAGCTGTAGAACAGGCAAAGCAGGCAGCAGAAAAGAAGGTGAAAACCAAGCCTCAAGCCGATACAACCAAGAAGAAAAGATATTGGGATTGTATACCGGAGACGATGCCGTATTTTCCTGGTGGTCAGGAATTGCTGCTGAAGTATCTGGCTGTTAACATCAAATATCCTGCTTCCGCAGTCAAGGCCAAAAAGCAGGGTCGTGTGATCGTAACCTTTATCGTCCAGAAGGATGGTAGCATTACGCATGCCAAGATTGCCAGATCTATAGATCCGGAACTTGATGCTGAGGCTTTGAGAGTCGTGAAGGGGATGCCTAAGTGGACTCCTGGTACACAGCTTGGTAAACCGGTGAGCGTAAAATATGTCCTCCCTGTAAAATTCTCTCTTCAGAAAGATGCAACCCCAGGGAAAAAGAAGTAAAGTAGAATATCAATCTCAGGTTATAATAAGAACATATATCTCAACTCAATAAAAAAGAGCATAAATCTCATCTCAGCGATAGGGTATGTATTCTCTATTGCCATGTAGAATGAAAAGGGCGGTTTTCTTGCGTGATGCAAGAAGCCGCTTTCTGCATTTTTCACGATTTTGAGGGTTATGCCAAAACTCATAGCCAAAATATCAAAACCAAAGGTAGGCAAAACGGAGAAATCTTTAATTTTGCACTCAAATTTAAATAAGACTAAAAACAAATAAATATATTATTTAAAAATGAGTAGCATTTTAGAAGGTCGTCCTGCCTTGAAAAAGGAGGTCGATAAGATAGCAGAAGTTGCCGGATATCTCTGGCAAAATGGTTGGGCTGAACGTAATGGCGGTAATATCACTGTCAACATCACCGACTTGGTGGATGACGAAATCAAGGCTTTGCCTGCCATCAGTGAGGTGAAGCAGATCGGTACTGCATTGCCAGCCTTGAAGGGATGTTATTTCTTCTGTAAGGGTACTGGAAAACGTATGCGCGATTTGGCTCGCTGGCCTATGGATAATGGTTCTATCATCCGTATCTTAGACGATTGCGCCAGCTATGTGATTATCGCAGATAATCCTGTAATGCCTACCTCTGAACTTCCAAGTCACTTGAGCGTTCATGCTCGTTTGATCGAGAAGGGAAGCAACTATAAAGCTACTGTTCATACTCATCCTATCGAGTTGATTGCCATGAGCCACAACAAGGCTTTTATGGGCAAGGATGTGTTGAGCAACTTGCTCTGGAGTATGATTCCAGAGACCAAGGCTTTCTGTCCGCTCGGTTTAGGTATCGTTCCTTACCAGTTGCCAGGCAGTCTGAAATTGGCTGAAGAGACTCTAAAGGAGTTGGAGGATTATGATGTAGTAATGTGGGAGAAGCATGGTGTCTTTGCCAAGGGATTGGACGTGATGGATGCTTTCGACCAGATTGATGTACTCTCTAAGAGTGCTAAGATATATATCGACTCAAAATGCATGGGATATGAGCCTGCAGGAATGAGTCAGGAGGAGATGGCTGAAATGACAAAGGCTTTCAATCTCCCTCGATAAATATCGCTTCAAGTCTTCATTATAATTTAAATTGTAACAAATATATAGTATCCTCAAATACATATATAAACCAAGATACATTTATTTATTTACATACAAGTATGGTTTAGTAGATTTTAGTTTTGATGTGTTATGCGACACATGCTATAGGTTAGAATTTAGGTTTAAGAGTAAAGATGATGAACCCCGAACATTGTGAAATGTCCGGGGTTTATTGTGTTATATGCTGTTAGTCTGCCATGACCTTCAAGCGGTCCCTCGGGGATCACGTGATGGGGAACCGATGAACATGAGACGAGCAACTGTTGCTCACGAGACGGGCAACGAGTGCCCAAATAGGTGAACCAAATTTGGGCAATATAGATATGACTTTAATCCATGTGGAAGAGTTCTTCCAGTGGAATGCTGACAGGAGAGTTGTCAGGGTTGACTTCCATGATGTCTGCCATCATATCCCACCATTTCTGTGTGATAGGATCCACGTTGGTGGTGTCCTGACTGTTGGTGTCGCTATCACATTTCTGGACGGCAAAGAGTAGGTTGGTGTCTTTGTCCCAGAAGATGCTGTAGTCGCTTACACCCTGGTCCTTGATCATCTGTTTTAACTCCGGCCAAATTGCAGCGTGGCGCTTGGCATATTCTTTCTCGCATCCCTTCTTGAGATACATCTTGAATGCAAAACGTTTCATGTTATTCTATGTTTTTTACTTGTTATACAAATGCAAATTGCTATACGATTGATTTCTGATGGCATAGGTATTTATCTGCATCAGATAAGCTGAGGCAAGAAGCAAGAGACGATGAGTACTAATATACCTACCAGCAGCACGCCAATGGTCTTGCCCGAACAGCCTTTCCATTCTTTCAGGATGATGCCCCATACATTGGAGAATACCACATTGAGAGCCATCAGGATGCAGAAGGAAAGGGTAGTGAGAACGGGTGATTCTGTGAGGAATCCCTTGCCCAATGACAAGCCGAAGAACTGACTGTACCACAAGGCACCGGCAAGGGCACAAAACAGAAGGTTGTTGCCCCATACCTCCTGTTTCTGATAATCGCCCCAAGTATGGTTCTTGGTATTCTGATAGAAACAGTAGATGGCATTGGTTACAAAGCCGCCCAGTGTCACGAAGAAAGTGGCAGGGAGTGTCTTGTACATATCGGGAGTGAAACTGCCGAAGTGAATGTCGCTGCCGAAGGCAAGACCTACATTGAAGCAACCGCTCATGAAACCAGCAAGGAGAGCAATGGCAAGACCCTTAGGAAAGTTGAAGTCCTTCACTGCTGCCTTCTTTTCTTCCTCTGACAGTGATGCTGCTTTCATGCTGCCTGCCACACCGATAATGGCGATACCTACAAGGGTAACCACTACGCCGAGTATCACGCTGAACGTGAGTGAAGACAAGGCATTCATCTCAGGGAAGAAGATGTTGAGCAAAACGGGTCCCATGATGGTACCCAGACCTGCACAGGTTCCAAGGGCGATACTCTGACCGAGTGCCACACCGAGATAGCGCATGGAGAGGCCGAAGGTAAGTCCGCCCACACCCCAAAGCACACCGAAGAGCATGGTCATCGTTACGTTGAATCCGTTACCATCGAGCAATTCAAAGAAAGAATGTCCGTCTGGTACTGCCAATAAAGCTCCCAAGAAGGGCAGTATCAACCAAGCGAATACTCCCTGTACCAACCAGTAGGATTCCCAGCTCCAATCTTTGATCTTGTTGATTGGCACATAGCAACTGGATTGGCAGAAGGCACCCACGGCTATGATTAAAAGTCCTATTAATATTTCCATAATTGTATAATTAAAGTGAAA
>USJD01000308.1 GCA_900554835.1 uncultured Prevotella sp.
TAGTTTCGAGCAATTTCTCAGTGAATGACATCATCCAGTTGTAGTCCTTGTACTGAACATAAAGCTCCATACAGGTGAACTCTGGGTTGTGGTTACGGTCCATACCCTCGTTACGGAAGTTCTTGCCAATCTCATAAACACCCTCGAAACCACCTACGATAAGGCGCTTCAGATAGAGCTCGGTAGCGATACGCATGTACATATCCTGATCGAGCGCATTGAAGTGAGTGATGAATGGGCGGGCAGAAGCACCACCAGCAATGCTCTGGAGAGTAGGAGTCTCTACCTCTGTATAACCAGCGTTGTCGAGAACGCTGCGGAGTGTACGGAGAACAGTAGCACGCTGCAAGAATGTATCCTTTACGCCATCGTTGACGATGAGGTCAACATAGCGCTGACGGTAACGCAACTCAGGGTCGTCGAACTTGTCGTAAGCAACACCATCCTTATACTTCACGATAGGGAGTGGCTTCAAGCTCTTAGAGAGCAGGCACAGTTCCTTGGCGTGAACAGAAATCTCGCCAGTCTGCGTACGGAAAACAAAACCCTTTACACCGATGAAGTCACCGATGTCGAGAAGTTTCTTGAAAACAGTATTATAAAGGTCTTTGTTTTCGTCTGGACAAATCTCGTCGCGTGCGATATAGACCTGAATTCTTCCCTTTGAGTCCTGCAACTCTGCGAAACTGGCTTTACCCATTACGCGTCGGCCCATCATACGACCTGCGATGACTACCTGGCGTGGCTCTTCCTCGTCTTTGAATTCAGCTTTGATATCAGTGCTGAATGCATTGGTTGGAAACTCTGCAGCTGGGTATGGATCAATGCCCATCTCGCGCAATGTCTGAAGACTTTGTCTGCGAACGATTTCCTGTTCGCTTAACTCTAAAATGTTCATATTCTATTTAGATATATCTAATTTTGTTATTCTGTCTGCAAAAATACAAATAATTTTCTGAACTCCACCTTATTTTTATGCTTTTTAATATAATAAGTCGGAAATAGTTGTGCAAACATTTGCATTATAGCTTAATGAAAATCTTCTTTTGGTACATCCAGATGCCTATTGCTGCATGGATGGCAACAAAAGTATGGCATAGATGAGGCCTAACCCAGAATATTTCAAGAGAACCATACAAGCCTATTTTATCAAAAGAAACCATTTTTTCCTTATCTGCGATGCTTGAAAGGCTTATTTCTACGTTATATCTGATTTTCTGAAAAATAATCTTAAATTTAATACTGGAAAACTGCATATTTTATCTTTTCTTTGTATTTTTGCAAGAGAATTACGAATTTAAGTACGAAAGATATGATATTACAATTTAAAGTAAAAAATTTCCTTTCTATAAGAGAAGAGCAGACGCTGGATTTTACGGCTTCTGCCGACAAAACGTATGAAGATTACGCTGTTGTTAAAATAAAAGGTGTTCGCATTTCCAAGTTGGGTGTTGTTTACGGACCAAACGCATCTGGCAAGAGCAACATCCTCAAAGCTTTGGCTTGGTTCATTTTTTATTTGGTTGCAAGTCGTTCCAAGAAGCCTGGTACAGGCACTGGCCTGACACCATTCATGATGGATGAGGATAGCCGAAAACAAAACTCATCATTTGAATTGATTTTCTATATTGGTGATGTCAGATATGAATATTCCGTTATCTTGAACAACCAAAAGATTTATAAGGAAGAACTATACTTCTACCCCAACAACCGCCGTGCACTCTTTTATGAGCGTACTTGGAATGAGGACAAGAGCAACTCTTCAATTTCTTTCGGACCGTTGCTGAAGTTGTCTGCAACACAGAAACTGTTCATAGAGTCAAATTGTATTTCCAATGCTACGGTACTCACGACCTATAAGAATGCAAACGTTGAAAAGAATGTTGAACTTGACAAAGTCTTCAATTATTTTGAAAGCGAGTTCATGCCTTTGCTCAGCAAGAATGATAATCTTGGACAGTTAGCTAACGATGTGGTAAGATTGGATGCTGACAGCAAGAAGTTTATCTGCGAGATGCTTGAAAAGGCTGATTTTAATATTTCCGACATATACATCAAGGAAGAAAAAGGTGAGGTTTCTGAGGAAGCAATGGAGAAGTTCAGAAAGATAGCAAAAATCTTACATATCTCGGAACCACAGGACAAGAGCATATCTACAGAAGAATTGTTCTTCACCCACAAGACTCCTTTCTATACGGGAAGTCTTTCTAACATGGTGGAATCGGAAGGTACCAACCGTATGTACGGTTTGTCGGCATTGCTATTTACACTTATCAAAAACAATCAGACATTGCTGTGTGATGAGTTGGAGAACTCGCTGCATTACGACCTGTTCACCCATATTATCAAGACATTCCTTGTAAATTCAGATAGGGCACAATTGATATTCTCTACTCATAGTCTTATGCTTCTTGACGAGGATTTTATCCGCAGGGATATGGTGTATTTTGCCAGCAAAAACGAATCGGGAGCGACAGAGATTTATCGTGCCAAAGATTTCGGTCTCCATAAGGAAGTGTCCATCCTCAATGCTTACAGAGCAGGTAAGTTGGGAGCAAAGCCTCAGTTGGGCAGTATATTTATTGACGAATAAGAAAGGAGGTTAACATGGAACAGAGACCGCTTGAATATACCGTCAAAATCTATTGTGAGGGTTTTACTGAATGGTACTACTTTGAATGGTTGCGCACCAACAACCGTTTCAAGTTCTCTATGGAGCCGGACATTCCCAAGAACAGCCGTAGCTCATATAAGCAGAACTTGAAACTCATAGACAAGGAACTTCGCAAGAACCCACAAGAACGTGCTGATGCGATATTTCTCGTCATCGACACCCTGGTCAAGAACAAAGCGCAATACGCCATTTATCAAGAAGCAAAGGAGAAATACAAAAAGCAAGGAGTTATTTTCATCGAAAGTCACCCTTGCATCGAGATTTGGTTTCTTTATCACCTCATGGACAAGTTTGCACGAACCAACTTCGAGACATACGAGGCTTTGCGCCCTGCCATTGAAAATGTCCTGCCAAAATACGAAAAGACAGTCCGCTATTATCAGAAGAATAGCCTATTCCGTGAGAGCATATTGAAAAGCCAAACAAACAGGGAAAAGGCAATAGACTTCTCTATCAAGGCATGTAAATACGAGCCTATTGAAAATGAGATTGCCAATTACACAGAAGTGTTCAAGGCTATCTATTTCTTTCGCTTGCTACAGAAGTTTGCAGAAATTAGGTTACTATTGGCTGAAAAGCTACGTACAAATGTTGCCATTCAACCAAATGTCGCGAGCCATAAATCTTTGGCTATCATGCATAACGAAAATATGATCTGCACATTGAAATATATGGGTACAATACTCAAATGTATTTTTGTGGATGGACAAACTTTTGATGTTGATGATACTAAACCTTTGGATATAGCAGATTCAATAATAGGATATATTGCAGGAATCATAAAATAACTGCATATATAAAAAGGTGTAGGACTATCTTTTTAAATAGAAGTCTTACACCTTATTATAATCTATGATACATCCTTTTCCTTTTGTGCAAACATTTGCATTATAGCTTAATGAAAATCTTCTTTTGGTACATCCAGA
>USJD01000309.1 GCA_900554835.1 uncultured Prevotella sp.
GAAAGATAGAGCGGCTTGGCCTGTTCGTAAGCATGCTGATATAGCTGTTCTGCATCAGCCTCCTTTTCGGGTGTGCTTCCTTCCTCATCGCAGATGCTGACGAGCACGATGAGGCTTCTGCCGTCGGCTCCTTCGAAGGCAGCGAAGGTCATCGGCAGCAGACTGACCGTCTTCTTGACGGCATCTTTTTCCTGGTCCGACATGAGGTTGATGAAGTGGAGCATCACCAGCCCGTTTGATTTCTGGAAGACGAGATTGCCGCTTTCATCCTTGCTGAATTCTGCGGCAGGATAAACGTGCTGCCATTCCTTGATGCCTTTGTAGTACTGGTAGTCGGCCTCCATGAGCGGCACACTCATTCTGAAATTGGTGACACTCAGCTTGGCATCATCTTTAGCGATGCGCTCCAGAAACCGTTCTACGGTTTTCGAACTGACCATCAACTTGTTCTGCTTGTTGATTCTTGTAATAGTAAACTTCATATTTCTGTGTCTTTTTGTAAATATGGTTGACTCCTAAAGTTTCAATTACATGAAAGAATCATTAGAAGCAACATTGAAAGATGTCGAACTTACCAAGGAAGTGTATCGTCTGTACACTCTTGAGCACCTAACACAACAAGAGATTTCAGTTAAATTGTGTATAGGTCGCTCTACAGTTTGGCGTAAAATTCGTACCTTTGAAGCCGAAAATCCAGAATTGGCAGAAAAAATGAGTAAACAAGGTAAAGAAATTACTCCCGATGACTACAAAGATTTGGTCAAGGAGGTAGCAGAGTTAAAGAAGCAACTTAAAGCAGAACGTCTTCGTGCAGATTTCTATGAGGAAATGGTAGCCTTTGGGAAGGAAGCATATGGTATAGACTTAAAAAAAGCTGGCACCAAGTAGCAAATAGGCTTCACACTCGGGACAACAGAAAGTATCCTGTTGCCTCGATGTGTCGCTTACTTGGTGTAACCAAGCAGGCCTATTACAAACATGGAGATAGTGAGATGGTAAAAGTCGCTCAGGAGGCCTTCGTCGTAGAGTTCATAAAAGAAGTTCGCAAGAAAGATCCAGGCATAGGTGGCAACAAGCTCTGGCTTATGTACCAAAAACAATTTGGGACATCCAGAAGTGTTGGTTACAATCGCTTTTATGACATAGTTGAAAAGTACAATTTAAAGGTTCGAAAGGTTAAGCGTAGGGTGAAGACGACAGACTCCACCCATAACCTTCCTTTGTATCCAAACATAGTCAAGGATTTGCTTCCGGTACGTCCTTGTCAACTGATAGTCAGTGATATAACTTATATACCATATTTTCTTGATCCGGAAAGTGGGGAATATCAGTTCTGTTATCTAGCCCTTATTACCGATTATTATACAAAGGAAATCGTTGGCTACAGTGTGGCTCCGACCCTGGAAGCTATCTATGCCATAGAAACCCTCAAAATGGCATTGAAACATTATGAAGGATATGATCTTAGTCAGCTGATTCATCATTCTGACCGTGGTGTACAATATGCAAGTTTTGCCTATACGGATTTGCTCAAAAAGTATGGCGTAAAAATCAGCATGACGGAAAGTGGAAATCCAAAGGACAATGCTGTTGCTGAAAGAGTGAATAGTACCATTAAGAATGAGTTACTGAAAGGCATGTCGTTTACCAGTATTGTTGATGTGAAAAAAGCAGTAAGACTTGCAATAAACTTCTATAATGAAGAGCGTCCTCATATGAGTCTTGATGGATTGACTCCACGTGAAGCGGCCAAGAAAAAGGGAGAAATCAATAAAAAATGGATAAGCTATAGAGAAAAAGCGATAAAAGCTAAGGTGGAATAAAAAGAAATTAGTATCTTTGCACCTACCAAGGAACTACGTGATGGTATAAGCCACCAACGTATAAAGTTTGAGTTGGGCATCGAGCCCAACCCAAACTTACCAAGGAAGCTACGCTCAGGAATGTCCCCCAACTTGTTCTGTATGGAATATGAGAAGGACAACTCCAGATATGACTATCTATTAAGGTGGTCAACTAAAAATATGACTAAGTTTCAGGAAAGTCAACGTGAATTATAAATAAGTTTTAACCGAGTCAACCCGTCTTACAAATAAAACTAAAAGTGGTCAACTAAAATCGTTAAACCACACTGCTAATTTATTGATAGGGTGATACTTAGGATTGCCGATGGTTTTGCCCAGCTTTGCCCAAGGCGTTGGGCAAATGTGCCCGACTATGCCGGGCACTCGTGCCCGTCGTCTCGGTCATTCGTGCTCAATTGAAGCAATAGTTCCATGAGTTGTAAACATCTCCTTTAGCGAAGTAGAGTCTGACTAAATCTGCTTGTGTCATAGGTTTTTGAAATTAAAATTATATAAAAAGTGGTTTCACAGGAGTCGTAAGCTTCTAGGTGGAATCGGCAGGAATTTTTCCTGTTGGTTGCAAAAATACAAAAAAATGTTCGAAACCGCAAGCCTTTTTCTCCACTTTTTTAATGTTTTTCTGCTAAAACAATAAGTAATCCTCTGCTTTTTCGCTGAGAATCCCCCGCCTTTCGCCCGAGTGTGGCAATAGGTGGCAATAGGTGATAATAGAAAATGCCCTTATTGCCACGCTTAAATAGCTAAAAATCAATTGGTTAACTTTAAGTGTGGCAATAGTGGTAATAGTTTTAGAAAAACTTTCTCATACATAGGCTTTCCTCTTTTACTAATAAATGTTATATTCCCACCATTCTTTTCCCTAATCATTTGTTTTCTCCCGAATTTACAGTACTTTTGCAGTAAGTATCTAATTAAAGATTAAAAGTGAAATTTAAAATAAGGTATAGATTATGCAATACAAGAATATCATATTTGATTTAGGTAATGTTTTGGTAAGGCTCAATCCGGAAGGATGCATCGGGGCTTTCAAGGCGATAGGAATGGGGGAACTGGCTAATCCGAATCCTCAGAGTGAAGGGATGAAGCTGATGAGCAAACTGGGTGTGGGAATGATTACCACCGAAGCATTCTGCGATGCAGCCCGTGAGTTGACAGGAGCAGATGTGACGAATGAAGAAATCATTGATGCTGCCAACAAGATGCTGGTAGTGATTCCTGATGAGAAGAAGGAGCGACTCCTGCAGTTGAAAAAGGCTGGTTACCGTCTCTTCCTCTTGAGCAATACCATTGATATACATTGGGATTATTGCGTGGAGCATCTCTTCCCTTATCAGAACCATGGGGTAGAGGATTATTTCGAGCAGTGCTTCCTCTCTCAGCGAATGCATCTGGCTAAGCCTGATGCCCGTATCTATGAAGAGGTAGTCAAGCAGGCGAACATCAATCCCGATGAAACCCTCTTCATCGATGATCTGAAGGAAAACTGTGAGGCTGCCAAGAAACTGGGCATCCATACCTTCCAGAACGTGAAGTTCGATGATTGGCTTTCACTTCGATTCTGACGGAAATGTCAGAATCGAAGCTTTTAGTAAAAGGCATCAGAATGATTTGTCAAATGGTGTCAGGCAGGCATAGAGCGGAACGTTGATCATCCAGTCTTGATCCTTATAGGGAAGCATGGAGTAGCGAAGTCCCTTCAGTTGCGGATTGTTGGTGATGAATGTTCTG
>USJD01000310.1 GCA_900554835.1 uncultured Prevotella sp.
AGTTTGGCGCCATCTCTATCAATCCTGAAACGGGCATTCCTGAGGTTGATGAAGAGAAGTGTACGGGTTGTGGCGCTTGTGCCAATGCTTGTCCACGTCATATCATCGAGCTCCGCAAGAAGGGTCCTAAGGGTCGCCGTGTTTACGTGCAGTGCGTGAACCACGACAAGGGAGCTGTGGCTAAGAAGGCTTGTAGTGTTGCTTGCATCGGATGCGGTAAGTGTCAGAAAGTCTGCAAGTTTGATGCTATCACCATTGAGAACAATGTGGCTTATGTTGACTTCAACAAGTGCCGCATGTGTACCAAGTGTGTTGACGAATGCCCAACAGGTGCTCTCGTAAAAGTAAATTTCCCAGTTAAGAAAAAGGAGGAATAATCATGAATTTGAGAACTTTTAGAATTGGTGGAGTTCACCCAGAAGAGAATAAGATTACTGCCGAGATGGCTACTCAGGTAGCTCCTCTCCCTAAGCAGGCTATTTTCCCACTTGGACAGCACATTGGTGCTCCTGCTAAACCTGTTGTTGCTAAGGGTGACAAGGTGAAAGTTGGTACTCTCATCGCAGAGGCTGGTGGTTTCGTGAGTGCTCCTATTTATAGCTCTGTATCAGGTACTGTATTCAAGGTTGATACATCTATTGATGCTACAGGTTACCGTAAGCCTTGTATTATTATTAATGTTGAAGGTGACGAGTGGGAGGAGAGTATCGACCGCTCAGACAAACTTGAAACTTTGGAAGTTCACGCAGAATTGACTCCTGAGGAGATTGTCAATCGCATTAAGGTGGCTGGTGTTACTGGTATGGGTGGTGCTGGTTTCCCTACTTTCATCAAACTTTGTCCCCCTCCAGGAGCTAAGGCTGAATGCGTGATTATCAATGGTGTAGAATGTGAGCCTTATATTACAGCCGACTATCGTCTGATGATGGAGCATGCTGATGAGATTCTCGTAGGTCTTAACCTCCTGATGAAGGCAGCTAAGGTGGAGAAGGGTTACATTGGTATCGAAGACAACAAGCCTGCTGCTATCAAACTCTTTGAAGAGAAGACAGCTGGTAATTCTCGTATCGAGATTGTACCACTGGCAAAGAAGTATCCTCAAGGTGGTGAAAAACAGTTGGTGGATGCAGTTATCCGTCGTCAGGTTCCTGCTCCTCCTGCAATCCCTGTCAATGTTGGAGCAATAGTTCAGAATGTAGGTACTGCCTTTGCTGTTTATCAGGCAGTTATGAAGAATAAGCCTCTCTTTGAACGCTATACTACCGTTACTGGTAAGCAGGTGAAGAATCCGGGCAACTTCCTCGTACGTATGGGAACCCCATTCTCTCAGATGATTGAGAACTGTGGTGGTTTGCCAGAGGGTGATAATAAGGTGTTGGCTGGTGGTCCGATGATGGGTAAGGCTGTGATTAGTCTTGATGTACCTGTAACCAAGGGTACCAACTCAATCACCGTATTGACCGATGCTGACGCTCATCGCAAGAAGGCTCAGCCATGTATCCGTTGTGCTAAGTGTGTGGATGCTTGTCCTATGGGATTAGAGCCATACTTGCTTGCAACATTGAGCGTAGTGAAGGATTATGAGCGTCTGGAGGCAGAGGAGGTAACTTCTTGTATCGCTTGCGGTTCATGCCAGTTTACCTGTCCATCTCATCGTCCTATCCTTGATAATATCATCAATGGTAAGGCTGCTGTGATGGGTATCATCAGAGCTCGCAGCGTTAAGAAGTAATCATTCATTTCAAGAAGAAATTTCATTCGAGTTAAGAAGGAATTTCTTTGAGAAAAGAATCTAAAGAAAATTCATTTACGAAAGAATTTAAAAGATAAAATGGGAAAATTAATCGTTTCATTATCGCCACATGCCCATGGAAATGAGAGCGTGGAGAAGAATATGTACGGTGTGATCATCGCTCTCGTGCCTGCTATTCTCGCCTCTATCTATTTCTTTGGCTTGGGTTCAGCAGTTGTACTGCTTACCTCAGTGGCAGCCTGCGTTTTCTTTGAGTGGGCAATTACAAAATATCTTCTGAAGGAGGAGACCAACTTGCTCGATGGTTCTGCTATCATCACCGGTCTTCTGCTCGGCATGAACTTGCCAAGTAACCTTCCTCTTTGGATTATTATCATCGGTGCCTTGTTTGCCATTGGTGTAGGTAAGATGAGTTTCGGTGGATTGGGTAACAATCCTTTCAACCCTGCGTTGGTGGGTCGTTGCTTCCTACTCGTCAGCTTCCCTGCCCAAATGACTTCATGGCCAGTGGCTGGACAAATGCTCAGCTATACTGATGCTACAACAGGTGCAACACCATTGGCTATCATGAAGACTGCCATCAAGACTGGTGATGCTTCTCTCCTGAATCAGTTGCCTGATTCTTTGAGTTTGCTTTTCGGTGCAACTGGCGATACATTCGGAGCTGGTACTACTGGTGAAGTTTGTGCTGTCGCTCTCTTGCTTGGTTTGGCTTACATGCTTTGGAAGAAGGTTATCACCTGGCATATTCCTGTCAGCATCATCGCTACCGTATTTGTATTTAGCGGTCTGATGCACTTGGCTAACCCTGTTTATGCCAATCCATTTGCAGTCATTTTAAGTGGAGGTCTGATGCTCGGTGCCATCTTTATGGCAACAGATTATGTTACTTCTCCAATGACTCACAAGGGCATGCTCATTTATGGAGTTTGTATCGGTCTTCTGACCATTATTATCCGCAACTGGGGTAGCTATCCAGAAGGTATGTCGTTCGCCATTCTCATCATGAATGCGTTCACACCTCTTATTAACACATACGTTAAACCAAAGCGCTTCGGTGAGAAGCCTGCTAAGAAATAAGGAGGACTGAGACATGCAGAAATTAGAATCATCATTAAAGAACATGGTGCTTGTTTTGGTGGGCGTAGCGCTCATCGTAGGTGCCGTTCTTGCATATATCAATCATCTTACTTCTGGTCCTATTGCTGAAAAGGCAGAACAGAGTCTTGCTGCTGGTATCAAGAACGTGATGGGTACTGATCAACTTCAGGTAGCAGAACCGCAAGAGGTGAAGCTGGAGTTTGGAGGTAAGGAGTTTACTTTTGTACTTCATCATTGCTCAGACAAGAGTGGCAAGCAGTTGGGTGCTGCCGTAGAGAGTACAACCGGTGGTTTCGGTGGCGATGTGAAGGTACTTGTTGGTTTCGATACCGATGGTAAAATTTTAGGTTATACCATCCTTCAGGCTTCAGAGACTCCTGGTTTGGGAGCTAAAGCTGCCACATGGTTCCAGAAGGACGGAAAGGGTAGTGTCATTGGTATGACTCCAAAGGATGGTGAACTCCACGTAAGTAAGGATGATAAGAGTGGCAATGCTGTAGATGCGATTACAGCCTCTACCATCACCAGCCGTGCTTTCCTTAAGGCCATCAATCAGGCTTACAAGGTTTATTCTGGTAAGCAGGTAGATGGTGAGAGTGGTGCTACCAAGCATGCAGAAGGCGAGGGTGATGCAGCAAAAGTTGAACAAAATGAAAAGAAAGGATAAGCCGATATGAGTAATGTTAAGATTTTGATGAACGGACTCA
>USJD01000311.1 GCA_900554835.1 uncultured Prevotella sp.
CAGACCGTTGAGATTTACGACAAGGTATTTTTCCTTGCCCATGGTGACGGATTGGGCGACCCAGATAAGAAGTTCAAGCTTCTGAAGGCAATGTTCCACAACCACACCTGCCAGCGCCTTCTGAATGCCATCCATCCTCGCTGGGGACTGGCGCTGGGATTGAACTGGGCGAAGCACAGCCGACTGAAGCGTGCCGATGGCAAGGAAGAGCCTTATATGGGCGAAAAGAAGGAATTCCTGGTACGCTTTGCCAAACAGTATATGCAAAGTCACAAGGATATAGATTACTTCATGTTCGGACACCGCCACATAGAGCTGGACCTGATGCTGAGCAAGAAGACCCGCCTGATGATTCTGGGCGACTGGATATGGCAGTTCACCTATGCCGTATTCGATGGCGAACACATGTTCATGGAAGAATATGTGGAAGGCGAAAGCCAACCATAACAATAAATAAGCTACAAGAATAAAGGGCAGCCCGATTTGGACTGCCCTTTATTCTTATCACACGAATTTTATAGTTCTATTGTAATCTTGTTTTATTCCTATCGCTGGATTCTTCCTCCCGAAGAAGTCATATTGCTGATGATTTCTTCTTCAGATACCAGATTCTGATCGCCCGGAATCGTATTCTTGATGGCACTGGCCGAGAGAGAGAAATCCAGGCAATACTGGTTCTCATCGCCCCACTTCTGGTGAGCGTGGATATAGGCTGCAATGAAGGCATCGCCTACACCCATCGGATCTACGATAGGCTGTATGTCGTAGATTCTCGTTGTATAGAGCTGATCCTCTACTGTATCATAGAGCAGACCACTCAAGGTATGATGGCTGCTGGCTATCTGGTTTCTTACAGCCATCACCATCTTCTTGCACTTAGGGAAGAGACGGTGCATCTTGCGGAAATACGACAGATAAGCCTCCCTGTCTATTACATAGTTTTCATCCAAAGCCTCGAAAGGAATATGAGGCACTCCACTGGCTATCTCCCACTCATTCTGGTCACCAAAGATGATGTCGCTATACTGCATCATCTGGAACAGCACATCATGAGGCTCCAGACCATATCCCCAGAGATTCTTACGGTAATTGATGTCGCAGGCTATGGTCAACCCGTCAGAAACAGCAAGTTTGATGGCATCCATAGTTGATTCCATCGCATCGCGGCTGATAGCACAGGTAATGCCGGAGCAATGGAATACGGCAGCATCAGCCAGCACCTTTTCCCATTTCACCATTCCGCGCTTCAGCGTATAGAAAGAAGAATTCTTGCGGTCGTAAACCACACGGGAATTGCGCATAGCTACAGCCTCTTCGAAATAATAAGTTCCGAGACGTTCACCGCCACGCACAACATGAGAAACATTCAGACCGTACTCTCTGAGATGCATCAACGCGGCCTCACCGATCTCACCGTATGGCACACGGGTTACATACTCTACATTATCGCCTAAATAAGCCAAAGAGATGGCTGCATTAGCCTCACTGCCACCATAATTGCCAAACATATGATGTCCCTGAAATAAACGTTGATAACCAGGCTTAGAAAGCCTAAGCAATATTTCTCCGAAAGTTACAATCTTTGTTTTCATAATTCTAAAAATTTAAAAAGGTGAAGACCATTCACTTATGTTTCTAGTCTTCACCTTATTATATATAGCGTATGATTACTTATTAGCAACCAACTCCATTGTATCGCGAGCGATAACGATCTCCTCGTCGGTAGGAACTACAACTACCTTCACCTTACTGTCGTCAGTAGAGATGATAGCTTCCTCACCACGAACCTTGTCATTTACTTCCTTGTTGATCTTAATGCCAAGATACTCCAGGTTCTTGCAAGAATCCTCACGGAGGTCGGTCTGGTTCTCACCTACACCTGCAGTAAATACGATAGCGTCAACGCCACCCATAGCTGCTGTGTAAGCACCGATATACTTCTTGATGCGATATTCGTACATACGGAGAGCCAACTGAGCCTTCTCATTACCCTCGTTGGCAGCGTTCTCGATGTCGCGCATATCAGAAGAAATACCTGTAATACCGAGCACACCACTCTTCTTGTTCAGGAAGTCAGCCATCTCCTGTGGCTTCATGTTCAACTTCTCCATCAAGTATGTAACGGCAGAAGCATCGATGTCACCACAACGTGAACCCATCATCAAACCTGCCAATGGGGTCAAGCCCATTGAGGTATCCAATACCTTACCGTTCAATACAGCAGCTACAGAGCCACCGTTACCGATGTGGCAAGTGATGATCTTAGAGTTGTTCTGGTCGAGACCGAGAATCTCGCAAACACGCTTAGAAACATAGCGGTGAGATGTTCCGTGGAAACCATAACGGCGTACGTGATACTTCTCGTACAACTCGTAAGGAATTGCATAGAGGTAAGCGTAGTCTGGCATTGTGCTGTGGAATGCGTTGTCGAATACGCAAACCTGAGGAGTGCCAGGCATCAAAGAGTCAACGGCACGGATACCCTTCAAGTGACCAGCGTTGTGAACAGGAGCAAGGTCGCAAAGTTCCTCGATACCATCCTCTACGCTCTGATCAACGATAACGCTCTCCTTGAACTTATCACCACCCTGTACGACACGGTGTCCTACAGCGTCGATTTCCTTCAAGTCCTTGATAGCGCCGATTTCTGGGTCGAGCAAGCACTTGAACACGAAGTTCACACCTTCCTTGTGGTCAGGCATGTCGTGCATGATCTGCTTCTTCTCGCCGTTAGGCAATTTCACCTTGATGAAAGCGTTATCAAGACCGATACGCTCTACACCACCCTGTGCCAATACAGACTCATCGTCCATATTATATAACTTGTACTTGATAGATGAACTACCACAGTTCAGAACCAATACTTTCATAATAATGTTTAATGTTAAATGTTGAATGTTGAATTAAGCCTTCTTAGCATCCTGTGCCTGGCAAGCGGTGATAGCTACCATGTAGTAGATATCATCTACAGAGCAACCACGAGAGAGGTCGTTTACAGGACGAGCGATACCCTGGAGGATAGGGCCGATAGCGATGGCACCACCCAAGCGCTGAACGAGCTTGTAACCGATGTTACCCACCTCAAGGTTAGGAACTACCAATACGTTAGCCTTACCAGCTACGTCAGAACCTGGAGCCTTCTTGGCAGCTACCTCAGGAACGAGGGCAGCGTCAGCCTGAAGCTCACCATCGAGATGAAGCTCTGGGAACTTCTCCTTAGCGATAGCTACTGCGTCTGTCACCTTGTCGATGATATATACGCTCTTACCAGTCTCCTTGTTGATGGCATCCTTAGCACTACCCTTTGTAGAGAAGCTCAACATAGCAATCTGAGGATCAGCAATACCTGCAACAGACTGAGCTGTATGAGCTGTTGTATAGGCAATCTGAGCAAGCTGATCAGCTGTAGGGTTTGGAGTTACAGCAACGTCACCCATTACCACTACGCCATCCTGACCATACTGCTTCTGGTCTGAGATGAGCAACATAGCACCACTTACGCAAGTGATACCTGGAGTACACTTGATAATCTGAAGAGCTGGACGAAGAGTAT
>USJD01000312.1 GCA_900554835.1 uncultured Prevotella sp.
CAGCCATTCACCGTAGCAGAGCAGTTCACTGGTTTGAAGGGTGTGATGGTACCTATCGAAGAGACTATCAAGGGCTTCAATGCCATCCTCGACGGCGAGGTGGATGACCTGCCTGAGCAGGCTTTCCTCAACGTAGGTACTATCGAGGATGCTAAGGAGAAGGCTACGCAGTTGCTTGCAGCAGCACAGGCGTAGTCTTTAGTGAAGAGTGAAGAACGAAGAATGAAGAATTCAATAGCAATATTGGGTTATTATAAAGTTCAAAGTTCAAAGTTCAAAATTCAAAGTTAAAGATTATGTTAAAACTTAAGATAGTTTCTCCCGAGAAAATAGTCTTCCAAGGTGAAGTGGAGAGCGTTCTGGTTCCTGGAACTCTCGGTTCATTCGAGATTCTCAACGATCACGCTCCTATTATCTCCTCGCTTGAAATAGGCAAGGTGGAATACACTACCAAGGAAGGCAAGCAAGTGATGAACATACAGGGTGGATTCGTGGAATGTAAGAAAAACGAAGTAAGCCTCTGTGTAGAAGTATAGATATGGAAAAGGAAGAAAAGATGCGCTTGCAATATATCAGGCAAGTTGATATCAAGTATAAACAGATTTCGCTCTGGTTGACAGCGGGTGTGGCTCTGGCCATACTTTTTGCCTGCAGATTGTCTGCTCAATGCGAAGATATTATTGCCCAGGTGGTTAATCCGCTGATTGTGAGTGCGTTGTTCTCACTTATTGCAAGTACTGCTTACAGTGAAGCATGGAAAGCGATAGCAAAGTCTTCACCCGCAAATCTTGCCAAGTTTTACTTGGCGGCATTGGTCGTGAAGATGGTGGCTGGAACCTTGGTGTTTCTCATCTATGTACTTGTATGTGATAAGCAGAACATATTAGGCTTTACAGCTATCTTTGCTCTTTTCTATATAGTTCTTCTCGTATTCGATTGCGTTTATTTCACTCGGGTAGAGAAAAAAGGTCGTCTTTCTTAAGCGACTTTGAGACAAACAGATTAATAAATTAAAAATAAGAATTAAAGAATATGAAACATCTCAAGCAATTCCTCTTGATGGCGATGCTACTCTTCACGTTGGCACCTCTTCAGGTATCGGCTAAGGAAAACATCGACGTGAAAGAGATATTGTGGGGTCATATCAAGGATTCTTATGAATGGCATATCACCAATGTGGGAGGTCATCCCGTAGTGATTCATCTGCCTGTCATCGTAAATACCACGTCCGGATGGCACGTGTTCTGCAGCAGCGAATTCTCTGAAGAGAAAGACGCTAATGGAGATCGTCCAGGTCCATTCAATCTGGTCATCAAAAACGGTGATGCGCAGACCAATCCCAACAAGATTGTAGAAAAGGTGGGAGGTCAGGAGGTACGTCCTTTTGATATCTCTATCACGAAGACCGTATGCGTGCTCTTCATCGATGCTATCATCTTGTTGTTGTGTATCCTGATACCAGCTCGCTGGTGCAAGAAGCACAAGGTTGATGATCCTGCACCAAAGGGGTTTGTTGGATTGATGCACATGTTTGTCATGTCTGTCTATGACGATGTGATCAAGGCTACTCTCGGTAAAGAGGCTCCAAAGTATGCACCATGGTTGCTTACTTGCTTCTTCTTCATCTTTGTGGCCAACATCATGGGTATCGTGCCATTCCCTCCTGGTGGTGGTAACCTGACAGGTAATATCGCCTGCACCGCATTCTTCGGTGTAACGACATTCCTGATTACCAATTTTACTGGTACCAAGGAATATTGGAAGGAAATCTTCTGGCCGGAGGTACCAACTTGGTTGAAGGTGCCAGTACCATTGATGCCATTCATCGAGCTTTTCGGAATCTTCACGAAACCGCTGGCTCTGATTATCCGACTCTTTGCCAATATGATGGCGGGTCATGCAATCGCTCTCGCGTTTGCAGCCATCATTTTCATTATGTTCAACATCAGTGAGAATGTTGTCGCCAATTATCTGGCAGGTACGGGTATGACAATCGTAAGTGTTGCGATGAGCGTCTTCATGATGCTCCTCGAAATTTTGGTAAGCTACATTCAGGCGTTGGTATTCACCATGCTGAGTGCAGTATTCATCTCGCTGGCTCATGTGCAGCATCATGAGGCTGAGCCAGAAATCGTAAAATAGAACAATTAACAAGAAAATATTAATAACTTAAATTTTAAGATTATGTTATCACTTTTATTAGCAGCAGAGATTGCAAAGTTGGGTGCCGCAATTGGCGCAAGTTTGGCCGCAATTGGCGCAGGTATTGGTATCGGTCGCATTGGTGGCCAGGCTATGGACGCTATGGCTCGTCAGCCAGAGAAGATGGGCGATCTCCGTTCTTCTATGATTATCGCAGCTGCGTTGGTTGAGGGTGTTGCGTTCTTCGCAGTCATCATTGCCATCTTGGCTATCGTAATGTAATATTTTGCTGTCACAGTTTGCCGTCCTCAATATTTGTTTTTAAATAAGATTGAGGGCGGAGAACGGTGACTCAAAAAGAGTTAGTTAATTTAAAACGTTTAAGTAAAACTTTAACCAGTATATATGGATTTATTGATTCCTGATAGCGGTTTGCTTTTCTGGATGACGGTGGTCTTCATTATTGTCTTCATCATCCTTTGGAGGGCTGGATTCCCAGCCATCATCAAGATGGTGAATGAACGAAAGGCCTACATCGACGAGAGCTTGCGTAAAGCTCACGAAGCCAATGAAAAGCTTGCCAATATCCAAAAAGAAGGTGAATCCATCTTGCAGGAAGCTCGCGAGAAGCAGGCTGCCATTCTGAAAGAGGCTGCTGAAACCCGTGATGCCATCGTAGAGAAAGCACAGGACAAGGCCCGCGAAGAGGGCGCTCGTCTTCTTTCTGATGCCAAGACTCAGATTGAAAACGAAAAGCAGAATGCTATTCGTGAAATCCGTGGACAGGTAGCTGAACTCTCTGTTCAAATAGCAGAGAAGGTGCTCAAAGCTAAACTCTCTGACGATAAAGCACAGATGGATTTGATAAATCGACTGCTGGACGAGGTTTCTTCTGATAACAAATAGTAAAGCTTATGGATATAGGTGTAATATCGGTGCGTTATGCCCGTGCTCTTATCAAGGCAGCTACCGGCATGAAGCTCGAAGATCAGGTGTACCAGGAGATGCAGACGCTCTACAAGAGCTACATCGACGTGCCTGAACTGAGATTTACGATAGACAACCCTATGCTTTCTAAGGATAAGAAACAAGCACTTCTCACGACTGCTTTAGGTGAAAAACCTTCAGAACTCAGTAAGAAGTTCGTTGCTCTTGTACTGAAAGAGGATAGGGAGAGCACCCTGCAATTCATGGCTGCTTCGTATATCACTCTTTACAGGAAACAGAAGAACATCATCCGCGGTAAGCTGATCACCGCCACTGCCGTTGACGCCTCTACGGAGGACAAGATGCGCAAGATGGTGGAGCAGAGAACGAAAGGTACTGTGGAGTTCAAGACCGAGGTGAACCCTGAACTGATTGGTGGTTTCATCCTTGAGTATGATACTTACAGAATGGATG
>USJD01000313.1 GCA_900554835.1 uncultured Prevotella sp.
ATCCCCAGTAAACACTGGGGATGGAGGTGTATTGCCATAGGGGTTGGATGCTTACGTCCTACAGGAGATGAGTTGATATGGTCAGATGGTTCACAGAGCCGTAGATTACATACTTGATGACGAAGATGCCTTCCGAACATTCCTTTCGGACGGCCGAATCGACATGCACAATATAGCCATAGAGAGATGTTTTAGACATATCGCTATGGGAAGACGCAATTGGCTTCAGACTGGAAGTCACTTCTCTGCCCAGAATTTGGCATTTATGTTTGGGTTGTTGGAAAGTTGCAAATTGAACAAGGTGAACTTTGGTGAGTACATCGAGGATATCCTTACTCGCATTCTTTGTGGCGAGGAGGTTGATGCCTCGTTCCTGCCATGTGACTATGTTCGCCATTTTGAAGATGGTACGGATGCAGAGGTAACGAAGACATCCCAAGCCGTCGCTTGATTGTTAAATTTTAGAAAATCAAAACTTTATTCAAAAATACTGGTACGGCTAACCCGCTGATAAATAGTGGGGACGCTGTATTGGTGGTTTACATGCAATACGGCGTTGAGCGGATACTTACAATGTTTGGTGATGTTCTTTGTTTTTTGAAAGAAGTAAAAATGAAACTATATAGTTCAAAATCGGATATATGGTATTATCTCGTAGTATATATGGAGATAATGGCGGTTTGTTTATTTGGTGATATTTTGCCATCTGACAGCCAAGCTATGATATGGTGTAGATCCATATTTGGCCAAGTCCATAATAGTCCAAGTTTCTATGCTTTCAACTTTATCCTACTTTTAATTGGGGCAGTTTATATGCTCAATAAGCAAATGCATCGAAAAGTATTTAGGATAAGCAAATGTGCTTCCTATGTAACATCTATATTGTTAGTGGTTGTATGTAGCTCGAAACATCCTATGGCGATAGAGTATCTTGCGTTAGCTTTCTCCTTTCTAACTTGCCTCCTCATTTTTGAATTGAATAAATTATTTGTTGGGAATAAAAAATCAAACATCTCCAATGCTGGTGTTGAAGGCTTTGTGGCTGATTGTTCGAAACAAGAAGATTTGCAAAATGTAGGATGGGATAAATATGCTGAGAGCTTATTAACAAGATTAGAAGGAACTAATGCTGCTGAAGGTGCTTTTACGGTATCACTAACAGGTAGCTGGGGAACTGGCAAGACGACTTTTCTAGGTTACCTAAAGGAGCACATGCACAAGAAAGGGGTAGTATATATGGATTTCAATCCATGGCTCAGTAATTCAACGGAGACCATCATTCAAGATTTCTTCCAAGCCTTGAATAGCAAACTGTGTGAACAAGGTATTGAGCTAGAAGATGAAATAGATGAATATGTCAAACTCTTGTTCAAGTGGGGAAATGAATCCTTAGCCGATAAAGTTAGTGAGGTCTTCCCGCTTGGTGATGGTAAAGATTTATCAGTTTTGAGAGAAGAGTTATCCAGTGGATTGAATCTTCTAGATGGTAAACTCTATATCCTTATAGACGACATAGATCGCCTTCAGGGTAAGGAAATCTTTGAGGTATTGAAACTGATTAGAAATACCGCAGATTTCAACCACATCGTTTATATTGTGACTTGCGATAAGGAATATGTACTTCAGTCGCTTCACGACCAAATAAAAAAGCCAGATGAATATCTTAAGAAAATATTCCAATTAGAGTTAAAATTTCCACAATATGAAAGATATTTGTTAACACATTTGTTTAAGACAGAACTCCTTGCACATACACATTATGATGCAGGTTTGCAAAACCAGTTGAATAACTTGGAAATGGAATTAGGGCGCGATAATATCTATCTTAGAGACTATCTCTCAAATTTTCGAGATGCCAAGAGGCTAGTAAATGTATTTATGTTGAACCTCGACTATATTGCTAAGCAAGGGGTCGTCGCCGACTTCAATATCAAGGAACTCTTCTTGATACTATTGTTTGAGTATACTGACGAAGTCGGTTTTAATAAATTCCGTGAGAATCTTTGGGACATAGTGTATAAAAACCCATCAGATCCTAAATATTTAGAACTTGTAGATAAGAAAAGGCTAGCAAATTATAAATTCTCAGGTAATTCTTTGCGCTTACTGAATGCTTTGTTTCCACCACTATTTAGGAATACACCCAAGCCTAAGCGTAATAGCATAAGACGAGAGGATAAATTGCTTACATATTTCAGTTTCCGTCCTTATACATATCAGATGAGCCTAACTGATTTTAGAAATCTTCTAAAGAGCTCATCTCCTGAAACTATTAAATCTTATATTAGGAATTCTAATGTGGGTGTATTCAGTAAGGCATCGTCAATTTACCAGATGCTTGATGAGCAGTGGCTGAATGGCTTGGATGACAATACCATTAAGAATTTCTTCTTGTTGCTGACGGAATGGACAGAGACGTATAAAAGTTATAACCCAGACGAAGTCGGTTCTCTTTATAGGGATATTCTTTTGAAGTCTCATATAGATGAGAATAGGGTAAATCTTATAAAAGGTATTCTGCATGAATACTTCGCATCAATACAAGAATCTTTACGTGGAATTTATATCTTGCAAAAGATATTATGCAAGATGATACCATGCTTTGCACCGCAAGACCTTGATGGGAATGCGATTTTTTATCCTGAGTGCATCTATAGTTCTGAAGAATTGCATATGATGTTAAGTGAAAATACTCGTAAGTTCTTGAATATGGTGAAACCTGGAATTAAGGATTTCTTGGAGAAATCTAGGCTGAAATCATTTGTGGGATACTCTGTCGTTTATAATGAGTCGTTTTCAAGGCCTCAATTTGATACTTTCCCTATAGAAAATGAACTGATAGCTTATTTCTCTCAGAACAAGGAACATCATGATATTCGACCATTTATAGAAAAGTTTGTTATCGCTATTTATCCTGGTGATAATGATGAGGAACGTATTGAGGCAATGACGGCAGATATAAGAAAGCATTTTGCTAGCATTGACTTCTATAGACGTTTCTTGCAAGAATGCTTTGTGCATAAAGATGGGGATAATACTTTGGATGAGTATCTAAAGCGTAATCGTTTGAAAGCACAAAATTAAGTTTAATTTAAAGGAGTGTGCTTAGTAATCCTTCACTCTAATAACGATATAAAATAACTTTTTTCAAAAAACTGATAAGTGTAACTACTTGTAATATAATAGTGGTGACGCTGTATTGGTGATATGACTAATACCCATGCGGTCCTATCCCGCACAATATGGCGAAGATCTTTGATTGGTCTGCCAACCTTATAGCGTAGCGGTTAAGAGCGATGGGGAGGAGCGGTTTCCTCTTCTTCCCTGAGGTTTCTGTCCCCTACAAGGGGAACCGAAGGGGTCGTAAAGACTATTGGAGAAGACCGAGAAGAGAGGTGGAGCCTTCTTTAATGGTAAAGAAGGACGGGTTGATTTTAGAAAAAGAATAAAAAAAATAACATAAAAGTTATGGTTAATAAAAAAGTAGCCCTCATTACGGGTATTACGGGCCAGGACGGCTCTTATTTGGCAGAG
>USJD01000314.1 GCA_900554835.1 uncultured Prevotella sp.
TATTTTCCCTGTATCTGATGCCCTTTGAGTACAGTTCAGATATTATGGAGAATATATGAGTTTTAATAGCCAGCTGTTTTTTGTGTAATACTCCGATAACGCTTTCTTTTTGCTTTTTATATGTGCAAGGGTCAAGCCCCCCACGGATAGTTACTTCGTTGGAGATTTTGGACTATATCACAACTTGGTTCAGAGTGATAATTTAATGTGTGTCAATGCACCATGATGTTTTTGGGTAATCTACCATCTTGCTATTTGTACTTGGTTCAGAGGTTGTTATTCCTGAATATCTTTCAACTGTAATAGGACCTCTTGATGCCGTGTAGAATTCTTTGGTATGAGTTTTGTAAGGGATAACTTTCTCCAATAGTGTTTTAAAATTATTATATATTTCTGTGTCTGTACCACATAAAGTCTGTACATAATCTCCGAAATCATAGAATATCACAGGGGAGTAGCCATCCATACGCTGAATATTTATAGCTTGTGTACTATCAAAAGAATAATTAGAGTGAATATATTTCATTAGTTCTGCCAACTCATCCAAGTAAGAGCAGTCTGTTACAGCCAACGTTCCATAAGGATATTGATAGTTAGAATAAAACTGATAAAATGACTCACATATAGCTTTGTAATCTGGTTTTTCTGATAAGAGATATTTGCCTATTGTGGAATATGGCATACCAAAGACCATCACTTCTGTTGGACAGGCAATCATATAGTTGGTTACATGGCGTAACTCATAGGCAACTTCCAACGATGACATATAGCAATCATCAAATAGAATATACTCCATTGACAATCCGTTATTAGATAAGCTTTGAGCAAGAGTGCTTATGTTTGTTTGGTATTCTGCTGTTAATCCGCCAAAAAAACGTGTCATAGGAACATTCTCAAAATCCCAATGATAAACAAAATCTTCCTTCGCTTTGCTACGGCTTTGTACAACAGGAAGCCAGCCCATGCCGTGACAACCGATAATCATTGAATAACTTTCAGCAGGAGCAAATGTTTTCATATCTCCGAGAATCTCTGTCAAACCAGCTTCTGTGGTAAAAGAAGGATTTACATATTCTTTTAAGATAGTCCTTTTACACGAACCGTTATTTAAAGTTATTTCAAACATCTCCGATTCAGAAGGGCTTGTAGATAAAAATACTATAATTCTTTCATTCTCTAATCCTTTTTCTTGTATAGCTTCTTCCATATCAGAAATGTTATTATAAAAATAACTTGTCAGATTTGTTGACCATGGGAGATACATAAAAACTGTTCTTTGATTATTGGTTTCTATTTCAAAGTCTTCTTTTTCACATGAAATAAATAAGAATACCAATAGTATAAAAGGCAATATTTTTTTTATTCTCATATTATTTTGATTTATAGTTGTGATTGATTGCTTTGTTATTGTTGAACTGGTTCAGCATGAACGTAATAGTAATCATTCTTGGAGTCTGCATCGTCGCGATTGAGAACAAGTGCAATTCTTGTATCAGCAGTTGCCCAGTATGTAATAATATGCGCTTTTTCAGGAAGAGCCTTGAATAAGGTGCGGTAATGCTCTACCTGCTTACCCACTTCGGTTCCCTTGCCATAATGGTTAATCATAAGTTCCGTTAGTTCACTGATTTCCTTTTCCAGAATGGCAATATCGTTGCCCTTGCCTTTTTCTTCGGAATTGTAGCGCAGTTCGGCATACACCTTGTTCATATCATTGTTGTATGTCCTTGGTTCGTAAACGGTGAAACTCCGGCTTTTGTCAAGCAAACATGTAGCAGTAAACTCTCTTGGCTTGCTCATCGAAAACTTTCCCCAATCGAAGCACAAGAATTTGTCGAAGTAGATGTCGTGGTGCATCGTGTATGTATAGACGATGCGACCTTTCTTGTAACCCTCAAAGTATGTGGTCAGGTTTGGGTTCGTATAGAAGAAACGGGTAGTCCATGTCAGGACAGTCTGCGCCTTGCTCTGATTGTTGCGGTGTATGACATATCTGTCTGGAACAATTCTGTCGTTGGCTCTCCAAACGATGGAGTCGAAATATTCCAATGCTGGGTTTGGAAGCATTGCCGTGCCGAGATGGTCGGTCAGTGAGAATTCTACATTTCCAAAAGCGACGATGACACTTCCGTTGGTACCTTCTTCAAAATCGTCGGGGTTGTAGTATCTTGCACTTACACGGAACTTGCAGTCGTCAGGAACGGCACCGGTAAAATCAAAGTTTGCATCATAATCGTATGCTTTCTTCATTTTGGCAAGTTCATTGTCGGTCATGCGTTGATAGACAACCATGCCATAAAAAGGTTTCTGATTACCATGCTCGTCGGATTTGACACCAATATTTTGCATGGTGTACATATAGAATTCCTTTCCTTGGAGAGTGGCCAAAGCCAGCACTTGCATATAGCGGTTTTGCAAACTTTCGCTTTCTGTGCCACGCATGATGAAACCCTTTGTAGCATCGTAGCGCCACGTTGTCTTATTATAGAATTTGCCTGGGGTGTCACCATGGCGGAAACCGACAAGCCGACTGTCTGACTCAAACCAGTAATCTACATATCCTCCACCAAGAACTGTTTCGCGATAATCTTTCTGTGAAAGCCTGCCGTCATTCTGAACTTCATATATGCCAATGACTTTCCATCCATATCCCTTCACCTCATCCTCAATAACTGTAGCTCTTGTTGGCTCGCAACTTTCGAGCACACAGCAGCCATCATCGTTAATTGTATAAGTCCTATCGAACAGATTGTCATAGTCAATATCTGGTCCGTTAGGTTCGTCTGTCTTATCACAACCTGTAAAAGAAACGATGCAGAGCATCGCCATCAGAAAAATCCAAATCCTTTTCATTGCTTACTTTATATTTATGTATTAAGTTCTTTTTCTTGAAATTTTCGTATGTATTACCCTCTATTGATTCGTTCTACCAATTCTATAGGTGAAGTAAACTAATAATTATTGATTTTCATCATCTTCTATGTTCATCCACTCAGTCAATATATAACGATAGTTCTTCCGCTCAGTATTATTTATTTCAAGATTATCTCCATAATAGGAATTTTCAAAGCCTGCTTCGTATTTCCAACTTCCAAGAGTAAACTTAAATAATGCTGGCAAATGCAAATCAATATCTATGGCGCGGATAGAGTCATTAATATGTTTTAGCTTAATCAAGCCTGGATTCCACATACCTAAGGACTTTTGGTTTCCTGTGATATAAACTTCTTGCTTGGCATCTTTTACCACAATCTCAATATGCTTACGATATACTTGTTTTGAAAGCGTAGTCGTATCGTTTGGAGCCAAAGATTTGATAGAGTCAATATAATCAAAATACCCTTGATAGGCATCATGAAGAGCCATAGGGAATGAGGTGAGATGGTTATAATTCAAATATGATTTCCTCTTCCATACAATGTTGCTCGGTAGTTGTTGGGTTTCAAGATAATGATAAACCATTTCTCGTGCAGGTTTCCATGCTCTCCATCCATGAGACAGTCTTTC
>USJD01000315.1 GCA_900554835.1 uncultured Prevotella sp.
ATCCACTCTTGCTCCTTGTATGGCGACATGGAGAAGCGGATGGCTCGCAAGTCGGGATGGGCGTCAAAGAAGGCGCGAAGTGACTTGGAACGCAGGTTCTCTTCCGCTTTTACCTCTATCGGAGTTATCACCCCTTGGTGCTGGGCAAGGAAGTCTATCTCCAAGCGAGCGTCTTCCCTACTATAATAATAGGTGTAAATGTCCTGTTGACATAATAGCTGGGTAAGGACGTAGTTTTCCGTGAACGCCCCCTTGCTCTCCGTCATGGCTTTGTTGGAGATGAGCATTTGGGCAGGTTCCATCTCGCTCAGCGCACCCAGGAGGCCGACATCCAGGAGAAACAGCTTGAAGGCATTGAGGTCTTCGTAAAACTTCAAAGGCATTCCAACTTCTCTTACTCGGGAAATGCGATAGGTGAGACCTGCATCCACCAGCCATTGTATTGCCATCTCAAAATCCTTGGCTCGTGCTCCGCTTCTCACCGCTCCATAGATGAACTTCTTGTTTTCCTTGGCAAGCTGGGAAGGGATGGATTGCCAAACCATGCTGATGCGAGTGGCTTCATTTGGGCTGACATGCTTCGACATGTCACTACGATAAATGGTGAGAATGTTGTTCTGAACCTGTCTGACGAGATTTGCATCGTTAGTTGCAAGATAAGTTTTCACAGCCTCAGGCATTCCCCCTACAAAATAATATTCTCTTAATATCTTGATGAGTTTATCATGAAGTAATGTGATGGTCTTCCAGTCTTTACTTTTCAATATGTTCAGCAACTGTTCTTCGTCTTTTGCCATAAGAAACTCTTCGAAAGACATAGGGTAGAGTCGAATGATATCAACCTTTCCCACTGGGGCGGATTCTCCTTGGTGCATGGCAACGCCTAAAAGTGAACCTGCTACAGCCACATGGTATTCTGGTGCATTTTCACAGAAATACTTCAGCGAGGAAAGTCCCTTGTGAAGTTCTTGTATTTCATCCAGAATGATAAGCGTTTTGCCAGGGATTATAGGCTGTTTGCTAATGGCTCCGATAACCATTAGGACTCGCTTCATATCATAATCTTCTGCAAATATGTTGGTAATCTCAGAGTTTCCATCACAGTTGATGTAGGCAACGTGGTCATATTCTTGTTTCCCAAACTCCTGGAGGATATAAGTCTTGCCTACTTGTCTTGCTCCTGATAAGATTAAGGGCTTTCTGTAAAGGCTCTCTTTCCATGCTTTTAATTGTTCTATGATCGTTCTTTTCATCCTTACATACATTTTGAAGTTGTTAATGATGTTAATAACTTGCTGTTATGATGTTTAAACAGCTCTGTCGGTTGCAAAGATACACTTTTTTACACGATCTTCCAAATGTTTACAACACTTTTTTACACGAACTTTCATTGTATGTATACACTTTTTTACACGAACTTTCATCGTGTGCATGCATTTTTTTACACGAACTTTCCTCGTATTACGTTCATGACAACCGCTTTCTGTCTTATACGTGAAAAAGTTGTCACCTTTAGGATGGTTAAACTAAATATGTTACTATCTATTTTTCTTATCACTAAATGAGTTACGCATTTTTAATTTTATCACTATATGGGTTGTCAGCGAATCCCCATTATACCTAACTAGGTTACTCTTTTTAAGGAGCTATCCCTAGAAAGGTTACGGTGATGATATTCTTTCAAATGCAAAGATACACATTTTCAACTAATTAGAAGAATTTTTCCAAGGATTTTTCCACATTTTCTGCTGTGGCCCCGCTTGAGTATGTGCAACAGATGGTGTTTGATTACCGATACTCATATGCGGTCTTTCGTCGTTATAAAACGCAATAATCCTGGTCAGTTCCTTCTTACATACTTTACGAGTAGGAATTGTCATCCTATAAAGCCATTCCGTTTTTAAAATGCCGTTTGCACGTTCTGCTATGGCATTCTCCAAAGGATCTCCTGTTTGAGTCATACTTATTTGTGAGCCATGACTTTTTAGGATAGACACATAATTCTGACTGCAATACTGGCTTCCTCTGTCAGAGTGATGGATGAGTCCTTTTGCAGTTTCTTCATCAATGCTTTTATATGCCATTTTAAGCGCTTCTAATGGATATACAGTTTCTAATGTTGGACCAACAGCCCATCCAACGATTTTATGGGAATACAGGTCTGTTATAAGCGAGAGGTAGCACACACCTTCATTGGTTTCAACATAGGTGATGTCACTTGCCCAAATCTGGTTCGGATGGGTAGGAACTACTCCCTTAATCAAGTTTGGATATTTGCGGTAATTATGGTCGGAATCTGTTGTCTTATAGCGCCTACGGCGCTTTATACGCACCATGAGCCCATGCTTACGCAGCATCTCAATAAATGCGTCACGACCAGGGAAGCAGCCTGTATCCTCAAACATCTGTTTCAATATGGCATGCAACTTTGCAGCTCCTAAGCCAGGATTCGACTTACGATACTCACGTGCCTTTTCAATGATGATAGACTCAATGGCCTCTTCAGCAAAGCCGTCAGAGACATTGCGCTTATTATATGCTTGCCGGGTGAAACCAAACAGCCCGCATAGAGTGCCTAAACCTTGGCTCTGGCACTCTGTGCGGAGCAAGCTTACTGTTTGGTACCAGATTTTTTTCTCACAGGAATATTGAAGGTTTCTTCTGCGAGGTCAATCATGGTGGAGAATGCCTTAGAGCGAAGCTTCTCTAACTCCAAAGCCTTGCGGAGACGCTTAATCTCTGCATCTTTCTCTTTCAACTGTTCATTTGTTGTCTTTGCCATATCGTCACGGTTTTGGTCTTCTGGCGGCAAAGATAACAAATCTTTTTCATTTAAGAACTTATCCATCCAAGAAAATAGCACTGTACGACTGCTTATATAGTATTTCTTGATGATTTCTTCTGCTGGGAGCCCACTCTCCATATACTCTCGAACTATCATGATACGATCATCATCTGTAAAAGAGTAGCTATTCAACTCTACCTCACGGGTCTCAAACCAACCAGTGTCCTCATTATACACACGTTCAATTCTTGTCTTACGTTTCATTGTCACTTCTGTTTGTTCCTAAGTGACAACCTTTTTCAGGGAAGTACAATATGGCTGCGCTGGCTCGAAGATATGGCTGCGCTGGCTCGAAGATATGACTTCGTTGGCTCGAAGATATGACTTCGTTGGCTTGAAGATTCGACTTCGTTGGCTTGAAGAGGTGTATTCGTAGCTCGAATGAGGCACTTTATTTGATAGAATGTAGCGGCTGAGTTGGCTGAAGGAAGTGGCTGAGTTAGTTGACAGAAGTGGTTGAAGTTCCCAAAAAAGAGGGAATGTCATCGCACTTATGACACGCCCTTTATTATTCTTACTGAACTTTAGCAAGTGGTTTAAGAACGGGCTGAAGGGGCATAACTTGCGAAAGAATGTGATTAAATAAGCAAAAGGAGACGTTTCTTTGGGTTCAAGGAGACGTTTCTTTGGGTTCAAGGAAACGTCTCTTTTAGTTTAAAG
>USJD01000316.1 GCA_900554835.1 uncultured Prevotella sp.
TGCCATTTTCTTCTAACTTAATACTCATTAGCGGAACTTATAGCCGCCTTCTTGACAATTGATAACTGTTTGCGGCTGCAAAGTTACACATTATTTTCGATATAAGCTAATAATTTGATAATTTTATGCAAATACAAGGCAAAAAACTTACAAATCGTGAATAATTATACAGAAATCACTTACTTTATGAAAAAACAGTGTTATGCCAGTGCCTCCACTTTCCAATCGTCGATGCTTCTTCGGTCTTCCGAGAAGTTGATGCCCACCTTATATTTCTTTCTGCTGTCATCGGCGAAGGCTGCGAGATAGTCCTTGCTGTCGATTTGCTCCATCGCTGCCTCAGCATCCTTCTTGTATTTCAGTTCCAATATATAGACGCTGCGCTTGGTTTTCAGCACCATGTCGATTCTGCCATCAGATGTAGGCACCTCTGGAGTAACATCACATCCGAGGATTAACAATATGGTGTAGAGCACGGCTTGGTAGTGGCGTTCGTTGTTGTTGACCAATGTGTATGGGAACTTCTTGTAGAAAGTCTGGAGATGAGGGAGGAATGCCTCCATATTGTCCTCGGCACTCAGGATGAAGTTCTTGGCCCATGCCATGTAAATAGCATCGCGGTCATCCATCCCATCAGGAGCATAGTAACGGAAGAGGCTGTTGGAGAAACCCTTGCGCACCTCCTCGTTAGGAAAAGCAAGCTTGTAAGTATCTGCCATCTCTATGTAATCCTTGATAGTAAGATAACCACTTTGGTATAACACAGGTATCGGGTCTGTTATCTTTTTCGTAGGTGTGTCGAAGCGATCGGAGTTAGTCCATATATCCTCCATCTGGAGCATGTCTATATTCTTTTCCTTCAACAATTCTATCAGAAATGTCGGTGTACCCGTAGAGAACCAATAACTATTAAACTTATTGACTCTGAACGTATTGAGCAAGCTATAAGGATTGAAGATATCTGCTCCATTTCCACTGAAGTGATAACCATCGTAATGGAATTTGAGTTGGGCGACAGCTTCGTCGAAAGTCATATTCCGAGCTGTTGCCAAGTCTTCGATGTCGTCATGGAAATAATCAAGGAGTTCTTCTTTGCTGATGCCACAAATGCTACTGTACTCATCCTCCATGCTGATGTTGGTGATATTGTTCAGCTCACTGAAGATACTTAATTGGCTAAACTTGGAGATACCCGTCATAAATACAAACTGGAGGTTGTTTTCCTCAGCCTTCAACGGACTGAAGAAACCTCGCATGATATCACGTATCTCATCCTGTAGTTTCTCATTTTTCATAGAGTCGTGCAAAGGTGCATCGTATTCATCTATAAGAATTACTGCTTTATGCCCAGTTTGCTCTACTGCTGCTTCTATCACTTTGTTTAAACGATCACTATATGATACGTTCGGGGTACTTTCAACATGGTAAGCCTTTTCATAATCACTAATCAGCATATTAAGTGTAGAGTGAATATTCTCTATGCAGTAATATTTATTACAGCTAAGGTCAAAATGGAGTACAGGATAGCTTATCCACTCCGTCTCCATTGCATCAATGGCTAATCCTTTGAACAAGTCTTTCTTGCCCTCAAAGTAAGCTTTGAGGGTAGTTACAAGAAGCGACTTTCCGAATCGCCTTGGACGACTCAGAAAGCAACATGTGCTCTCATGTGTCAAGTTATAGACAAGCTTCGTCTTATCTATGTACACATAATTGCCCTTGATAATTCTCTCGAACGTTTGTATTCCCAAAGGGTATTTTCTGCCTTTCATAAGCTCTATCGTTTCATTACGATGGCAAAGTTAAGGTATTTTTTCTTAATCACAAAACTTTTTGCCATAAAACAATGGATATGATAGTAATAACTCATACACCTTCAACTTCTTTTCTCTTCACATACACCTTTGCCGTTCCCCTTCCATCCGTAGCAATACCTGTGGAATGGTCTTCGGCGAATGTACGAAGCTCCTTTGTAGCGGAAGAGCGAGGCAATTCTGTCAGTTCGGCATAGTCGGCGACTCGCATGAAGGAATGAGCTGGGTCGGCGAGATAGTCTTGCACTAACTTCAGGCGTTGCTCCTTGGTATAAGGCGAGTTGTTCACTCGCCTCACTCCAGCCCTCGACAGTTTACATCGTAGGTTCACGTCGCTCACCAAGTCCTTATCCGACACATAGCGCACGTTTTTCACCTCAATGCTCTTAGCGTTGCGTTTGGTCTCGTCGCCGTCGATAGTATCCATCTCCTTGTTTTTCTTCACGCCAAGCGTTGCCTGGAAAGTACCGATACCATCGAGCGTAACGGTATTGCCATCCGCCAATTCCTCCACCAGTTGCTCGGCTATCTTGCTGAGCGCGTGCTTCAAGACGTCTTCGTCGAGGATACCATGCGTCCCCGCCCTCTTCAAGAATTCCTTGGTAGAGAGGTTCTGTCGCTTCTCCAGCCGATAGTAACACTTTGTCTCGCCCGTACCCTGCAGGTCAGGCATCTCTTGCTTGATATATCTTGCCATAGCTTGATTTCTTATATGTTGTGAGTTGTTTCCTTATATAAAGTTTGTATCTTACGGCTGTAAAGTTACGACTTTCCCACCACAAAATCCTCAGAAGCCTACTATCTTTTGCATAGTTTAAGCTATATTTGCTTAAATACAGCTTATATTTAATCAAATATTAATTATATTTCTGAAAATCAAGATTAGGCGAGACAGTTGGCAGTAGGCTTCTATGGGTTTGGCATTAGGCTGACAGGAAGTTGGTATAAGGTCGAAAACAAGTTTATATAAGATCGAAAACGAGTTTATATAAGTCAGAAGAACAAAAAGGAACAGAGGTTATGACACAAATCCCCATTTCTAATAGAAAAAGACGAAATAATTAACAACTTATAGCCTTACTTTCAGATAAAAGTAGTATATTTGCAGAAGATTTGCATAAAAGGCAGAGAATATGATGACAGAAACATATTGCTCAGCATTCAGAACATATCAAATGACATTTACGTTTGTTTTACGTTAAAATAAAACAAGAAGTTTGGCGGTGTGAGAAGAAAAATGTATTTTTGTATTCTGAAAACATTTTAAACGTTTAAAATGAGAAGCTTATGGAACAGACAACAATATTTAATCCTGTGCAGCAGCATTTGTTGAAAATGTTTGCTTTTGATGGTTCAGAAGCAAGACTTTTGGAGGTGAAGACAGTATTAGCTAACTATTTTCGTAAAAAGGCAGATGAATGTTTAGATTCTCTTTGGGATTCTGGAGTATTGAATCAAGCAAAATTGGATGAGTTACGTCATCAGGATTTGCATGCCATGTTGAAAAAATAATGGGTATGGAAAAAATAGTACTTGATACTAATTATTGCTGTCCGATAAAACCAGAAAACTCTGACAACCCTCTCGCATGTGCGTG
>USJD01000317.1 GCA_900554835.1 uncultured Prevotella sp.
GAAGAGTTACGCTCCACTCTTCACCACTCTTCACCTTCGGATTGCGCACGGAAATTTAATGGAAAATCGACCTGCTCGGTCTTTGAAGAAAGTCACGCAGATTTCGCAGATGACGCGTAAGCGGCTCCGCGTTTATACCATTGTAGACTTCTCATTTATTCGTACCTTTGCACCATCATTTTAAAATCAAACAAATTATGACAGCAAACGAACGTTTTGAGAAGGCTTGGGGTTCCTTCTTAGTCTATCTGAATCGAAACCCCAAGGCTCAACTTACTCCTTTCTTGAAGGAAAGACATATAAATCATCGCACCATGATGAACTGGATGTGCGAAAAAGGATATTCTGTTTTACGTGCCAAGCAGGAAATCCGCCAAGCCCAGGAGGCAGCCCGCAGAGAAAAAGCAGAAGCATCTACATCAAGTACAGGCATGATGTTCGTGCCTATGGAACCTCCTACCATAGATCTTCCTATGGAAGACCTCCTTTATGGCATAAACATAACCTTTCCAAATGGAACTGTAGTTTCCGTTAAAAAAGGATGTGCCAAGTCTGTTATGGCGTTAATGAAACTTTATGAGAAGGAGGATGCGGTATGTTTGGATTGAATGAGAGTACCCAATTCTATGTCTGCCAGAGATACGTTCGAATGAACATGGGCATAAATGGCTTGTATCAGATAGTGAGAACCGAGATGGAACTTCCGCCACTTGGTGGTGCGGTATTCATCTTCTTCTCCAAGAACCGCCAGCAGGTAAAAATGCTCAAATGGGATGGCGATGGTTTCTTGCTGTACCAGAAGCGACTGGAGCGAGGAACCTTTGAATTGCCATTCTTTGACCCCAAGAACAAACAATGCAAAATGCCGTACAGGACACTATCGGCCATCATGAGCGGAATTTGCCTAAAAAGCATGAAATATAGAAAGAGACTCAATCTATAGTAGCGGTAGGGAAATCCTAATATGTTGTATGTCAGTAAAATAACTAAAAATAATATATAAGAATACTTGCATATCTCGATATTTTTTCGTACCTTTGCACTATGACAAAGGATGAAATTATAGTACTTTTGAAGGAACAACTTCAGCTTGCCAACGAACAACTTCAGCAAGCTAATACTACAGTGAGTTCGCTGACCCTACAGGTCAACGAACTCATTGAACGTATAAAGTCATTAGAAGAACTACTCGTCCAGAAAGGAATCGCCATTGACAAAGCGAATCGTCAGAACAAGGCACTCGGCAAGCTCGTTTCAGGCAAGAAGTCCGAACGTCAGGAAAAGAATCCACAAGACTCGATGACTCAGGAGGAATTTGACAAGAAGAAAACAGAGCAGGCCGAAAAGAGAAAGGCCCGCAAAAACAACGGTGCCAAGCGTGACATGCATTACGAGATGAAAGAAGTGCATGTTACGATAGATCCAGTCATGGATGCAGAGCTTTTGAAGACGTTGCGTCTCTTCGGAACTCGTACCTGTATACGTTACAGCATGGAACCCATCAAGTTCATCAAGACCGTGTATCACATCAACACTTATACGGATGGAAGTATCATGTATCCGGGGAAGACTCCGCCGGCTCTGTTGTTGAATTCTTCCTATTCACCTTCCTTTGCAGCAGGTCTCCTGCAGATGCGATACATCTATTCCATGCCGGTAGAGCGAATTACCAAATACTTTGCCGACAATGGGTTTACGTTAAGGAAAGCTACGGCAAACAAGCTGATTGCCAGAAGTGCTGATGTACTGGAAAACTTCTATAAGGCTATCTGCCAAGTAGTGTTGCAGCAGGATTATGTCTCGGCAGACGAGACATACCATAAAGTGCTGTTAGCCAAGACAAAGCCTACAGACAAGGGGTCGAAGAAAGGCTACCTCTGGGCTGTAAGTGCGCCTGAACTGGGACTTGTCTTCTTCGTATATGAGGATGGTTCACGCTCTGAGCAGGTCATACTTAACGTATTCTCAGATTATAAAGGTACCATACAGAGTGATGCATATGCTCCTTACCGGAAACTGGAGTCGGATGCTTATCCGGACATCATGAGAATCGCCTGTCTGCAGCATGTCAAGAGAGACTTCGTCGACTGCGGCAAGGAAGACAAGGATGCTCAGGAAGTCGTAGATATTATCAACAGGTTTTATCGAGAAGACAAAAAACATAAGGTTGGGGTAAATGGATGGACCATTGAAGACCATCTAGCCTATCGGCAGTCATACGCACCAGACATTTTGCAGGATTTATTGGAGAAACTGGAGGAAATATCTTCCAGGAAGGATTTGCTGCCCAAGTCTACCTTGGCGCAGGCGGTCGGCTATGCCCTTAATGAATATAATGCCATTTGTGACATCTTCAAAAGAGGTGATACGGCTCTCGATAACAACTACATTGAGAGAATCCAGAGGTACATATCACTATCAAGAAGAAACTCTATGTTCTTTGGCTCGCACGAAGGAGCAAGACGGGGAGCTATCCTATATTCTATAGCTATTTCATGCAAGTTGAATGGCATCAATCTGTTTGAATACATTAGCGATGTCATAGAAAAGACCATTGAATGGCAACCGAATACCCCACTGGAGAAATATAGAGACTTACTTCCTGACCGATGGAAAAAGCAGTAGCAGCATTTGTTTAATCAGCTGTTACTGCTTTTTTTGAATTATGCAAGGTATAAACGCGGAGCCGCTTACGATGACGCAGATTTTCCGGGTGAAGAGTGGGTGAAGAGTGGTGAAGAGTAGCGCAAACTCTTCACCCGTACAAATTCCTTAGATACAAATACTTACACCATGTTTGTGAAGAGTGAAGAGTGTTTTTGAAAGTGGCTTACTATTCCGAAGTGAGCTATATGGTGGGCTTCAGTAGTCCTAGCTATTTCACAAAATGTTTCCAGAAGCAATTTGGCATGAAACCTGCCGAATTTGCTGAAATGGGATAAACGGGAATGGAATAAACAGGAATGGGATAAAAAAGAAAAAGAGAACATTGCAAAACGCGATGTTCTCTTTTTTGTTTTTATTCTTTTTCTTCATTTTTTCTTTATCTTTTATCGAAGTAATAATTGCTTTTTCTTTAGCTTCATCACTATTATCTTTTTCTCCATTAATTAACTCTTCGATACTTATATTAAGTTCATTACATATTTTTTTAAATAGTGAAACATCAGGAAAACTTATTCCCCTTTCCCATTTACTTACAGCATTTATACTTACACCCATTTTTTGTGCAAACTGCTCTTGAGTCATATTTTTTTCTTTTCTCAAACTTGCAATAAATTTACCAATTTTAACTTGATCCATATTCTCACTTCCTATAAAAATATTATCATTCAAATAATTATTTTTACACACACCATTGGTTTAATTTCATTATTTACCTATTATTTTGCCTATTATTTTTAATAGC
>USJD01000318.1 GCA_900554835.1 uncultured Prevotella sp.
TAACGAGTTGTGTGGGATAAAAGAAAGATATCGCGTTCAAGCAAATCATAATAAAAGTCTTCAATCGTTTAATTTTATAGTATTTTTTCATAAAGCAAGCCCTCAGCTGAGACAGCTGGGGGCTTTCATTGTTTTATCATAAGCTTTCACAACTGTCCCGTTTAGAAATCGTTGGGCTTAAAATCACTTATGTTAAATTTTATCATTGATTCTAAATTTAAATACTTTTGTTAATAAATTCCTGCCATCTATTTTTGCCAATTCTTTCCATTAATGCCTCACCAAGTTCATACACTTTGGTTTCTTTAAGTGCAGGGAAATAATGTTGTTCCCCAGGTTGAGAGTCCTTGGCTTTTGCGTTAATAATAGCTTGAGCCATCAGTTTTACATATTCAGTTGCAGAAAATCCACCTGGAGTGAGTTTTGACAAAGCAACCTTTACATTGTGAGACTTAGAACAATCAATATCTTTCAAATCAGCAAGCTTGTGGTATAAAAGCCATACCTCAAAACATGGATTACTGATGGCTATATGACATCCTGGGGTGTTTATGCAGAAACTACCCAGTTCGTTAATCATATCTATAGGCCATTTGTCCACGTCTATGACACACCAAAGAGAATCACCGTCTTCTGCGCTCAACCCATCTTCTGCAATATATTTTTGAGCAGATGCTAAAACATGCGAAGGAGCGGACTCCGTTTGTTTATGTTCCAAGATTCTCACCTTGATGCGCTCAAAATTGTCGAAAGGAGCAAAATAACTTGGCTCCGTCTTCGTACCCTCACATGCGATAACAAAAAGACTATAGTCTCTCGCCTTGGCTTCCTCATGCTTATAGTAGCTACGCTTTTTATATGGCATACGTCAGTCCTCCCATTTTAAATCCTCTAAATGAGCTAAGAAAGGAATAGCTCCAAAACGTCCTTTCAAGTAGCCTTTTTGAATGTCCAAATCATTTCGTGGCTTAAAATCATTAAGCGTATAGAAACGAGAACTTTGGTTCTTTCTGTCTTTCTCAACAAACCAAATCTCATCATTTCTAAAGATGGAGCAATCAAGAAGGCATGATTCGTGAGACGAGAAGATAATTTGTCCAAGGATAGGTAATCCCATCACTTTTTCTACAAACATCTTCAATAGATTGGCATGGATACTCCTGTCAATCTCATCGATAATGATAGTTTTGTCCGACTGCATCAGGTCATAAAGAACTGGCGCAAAATCAAACAAGCGTTGGGTGCCATCCGACTCCTCTTTTAACTCGAAACTTACAGCATTGTTATTGACAACATGATTGGTAGTTATTCTTCGGATAATATATCTGTCATCTTCTTCCTTTGTAACGCCAATAGTAAAATACTGCGTTTCTATCACACCTGACTCTTCTTTTTTGAGATTAGTCTTGATGTCCTCGAAAAATTTATCCAGAGGCATACCTGTCTGCGATACGAATTTATCCAAATCATCTTCATGCAACTCTATGTCTTGAATACCTACATCGAAACTTCTTAAAAGTTTTTCTGAAAAATGCTTGAATTTCAGATTTTCGTATTGAGTATCAAAAATAGATGCAGACTTGGTTTCTGGGAAGAAGATTTTAAGATTGTCTTTGAACCATTCCCTGACTCTGTTTATTCTTGGCTCCTTGATAATATCCTCATGTTTGATAAGCAATTCATCATTTTTCAAAATGTTATCTTCTAACAAACTGACCAATAGGGCTTTCTTTTCATCACCTTCGATGTATTTCTTGCCCATTTTGACAACTGGTTTGTTTGTCTCTTTAGAGTAGGTACGTTCAAAGACCATTTCATCTTTTTCTACACCTGTTTCGTAAAGCCATTCTTCCAAGCAGAGCTTTGACACATAAGTAACTCCATAATTATATATCTTATTCTTATAGCTGAACTCTACTGATTGTGAGATAGGAGTACCTTCATCAGAAAATTTATTTCTGATATATCTTATGTCAGAAGGAACCCGACCTTTTAAAACAATGTCACGTAGCAAATTTGCCGCTTTAATCATATTTGACTTGCCAGCACCGTTTGCACCGTAAATGACTGATCCTTTCAGTACATTCACGTTGGTATTAACCTTATGAAGATGGTCTGTATGACTCTTCAAAGATTTTGCAGGCAACATATTGAACTCTGTTTCTTCTAAAAAAGAAAAGATGTTACTAAAGTCGAATCTGAGAAGCATAATCTAATCTATTTTTAATCCTAACGCAAAGTAACGGAAAATTCTCGAAAAACACGCAATTTACTACAATTATTTATAAAAAATTATATATTAACGAGATTATTTCGTCATAAATGCGACTTTTTTCTATATCAAGTGCTTCAAGTCTAATCGCCATCAGTTTCTTAACGGCAATAACCACAATATAAAATTTTAAGCACTTTTCAGATAATATAGTGTTATTACAAAGCAATATTATCCATTGTGGGATAAGTATATAAAAAAAACCTCCAACTTCACAGCCGGGGGTTTAACTAGAGAGTTTTTACGATGGAATTTCAGATATCTTGAAGATTTCTGTCTTTCCTCATAAAATTATAATTAATCTAATACTGCAGAAATAACCCAAAACGATTTTCCGCAGCGATTCGCTGATTCTTTCACAAGAAGGCGAACTACTTAAAACTTATTTGCAAAGGTAGTTCTTTTTATTGAAAAACCATCATTCTCTCTGATTATTTTAACTACATTAACGTTAGTCCTCATGATTCCGGTCATTTGGTCAAAGTCATTTCCGGTCAAAATCATTTCTGGTATTATAAAAGAAAAGGTTATTATCCCTCTACTTATAAAACAAAATAATGGGTTCGCTATAAGAGTTTTTCATTACCGCCACATTACCGCCACTATTACCGCCAAATCACTTTCTATCGTTCTCGAAAGTCTCCGACATTTACAAGCAAGTATGGGTGTACAAACTTCATTACAAAAAGTAGTAACTCATTGGTATTCAGAGGTTTTGCTTTCCGACACATTACCGACAAGTCTCCGACATTTACTCCGACATTTACACCGACATTCTGCGATAATTTCTTCTATCATTTATACAGTCTTTCGGGATAAAAATAAAAAAACCTCCAACTTCACAGCTGGGGGTCTTACTACAAAGATATTTTATGATGGAATTTCAGATATCTTGAAGATTTCCGTCATTCCTCATAAACCTTAAAAGTGTAACTTGCAGAAAATCTTAGAAAAAACTTTCTGCAAACATTCGCTGATTCTTTCACAAGAAGACGAACTACTTTTAATCTTTTTCAATCGCAAAGGTAGTTCTTTTTATTGAAAAACCATCATTTTCTCTGATTATTTTAACTACATTAACGTTAGTCCTCATGATTCCGGTCATTTGGT
>USJD01000319.1 GCA_900554835.1 uncultured Prevotella sp.
GGTCTTGCAGATAAGCAACCCTATCGTAGGGTTGTCTGTAGGCTTCTTTTTTATATGATTGACTGCACTTACATATACGCCCAACTGTCCCAGATGTTCTGCTTTGAATTTCGTTATCTTCAGTTCTACGACGACATAGCAGCGCAGTTCCAAATGATAGAAAAGCAAATCGGGATATACGGTATCTTCGCCAATTTGTAGTGGAACTTGACTCCCGACAAAAGCAAAGCCCGTACCCAATTCAAGCAAGAAGCGTGTGACATTTTGAGTAAGTCCCTGTTCCAATTCTCGCTCCCGATACTCACCGTCAAGTGTGAGGAAATCGAAATTATAAGGGTCTTTCAATGTTTGTGCTGCTAATTCGCTTTGAGAATCCGCCAGCAGCTTGTTAAAGTTATTCACAGCCTTTCCCTGTCGCTCATACAGATTGGTATCAAGATAATTGAGCAGAACAGCACGGCTCCAACCATTTTCTACTGTCTTTTTCAAGTAGAACACGGCACGATTAACATCCTTGCACTGGGATATGATATACAGATGATGCCCCCAAGGAACGGAGAAGAATACGTCCTCGTTTATTTGGGCAACAGGTTGTTGCCCATGTCCTTTTTGTAATTGTGCAACAACTTGTTGCACAATTATATTTCCTTGATTATAAAAGAGATACCATTGCCTAATGTATTGTAGATTCCTGTATGAAAGCCCTTTCATATCTGGAAACTCCGCCATAAGTTCACGGCTCAATTCTTTGAGCCAGCCATCGCCCCAAGATGCAGATTTCTGCTTTTCGCAAATATCTGCACCCATACGCCAATAAAGGCGGAGCAATTCTGTGTTAACCTTGATTGCCGCCTTAACCTGTGCATGGCGTATATCTTTCTTCAACTGCGAAACCCAACTTTTGAACTCGCTGTTTCCTGCCAATGTCATATTTCCTGCCATATTCTATGTCTTTTTTAATGATCGATTTGAGCATTTCCGTATTCACTTTGGCAAATCCATATTATTGATTTCGTCAAGTCTTTTCTGGTCAAGCACGCCCGAATCCCAAAGTTCATTCAGAGATTCATCCATTTTCTTTGAATAATAAGAATACAACAATTTCTTCAATTCTTCCAAACCTTTCTGAGAATCATCTACTTGAAACATTTGCAAGAGGTGTACTTGGGTACTATTCAATACCGTTGCTGCCGTAACCTTTACATTAAAACGTTCTACATTTTTCTGCAAATTTACATTTTTCCTTTGAAAACACAAAAGAAAAAGCCCAAAAACTTGCAGAAAAGAGAAATATTTCATATATTTACAGAAGAAAAGCTGCACTCGGCAATTTGAAAGCAGCTTTCATTGCGCTCGTTTGCATTACAAACATTTTAAATTATATAATTATGTTAGGAACTGAACTTCCGCATGTGGTTCAGGCACGCCCTGAAGGGGCAGAAGCTCCTAGCCCAGGGTAACACCCTGGGTATAAGCGCAATCCGCCTTGCGCCCTGTAGGGGCAAAAGCCTTAAAAAAAAGGATATTAAGAATGAAAACAAGGGAAGGCAAGAAACCAGCACCACGATGGCAGCGATGTAGATATCTATGTAGAAATGCCCCCAAAGTTTTCCCTGATAGTCCGTCTGAAATCATACCTTGAAGCCCTTCTGGGTTGCCCTGTCGATATTATCCGGAAGCACCAACACCTCAATCCCTTCCTACTCAAGGAAGTTGAGAGAGATGGGATTGAAGTGATAGCAAACAGAAATGAGCGGTAAGAAACTCGACAGGTTCCGCAAGGTCTGCGCATCGGTACACTTTATTCCTCCTCGTCTCTACGCCTCCTATGCCACTTGTAGTCATTGTACAATACCCACAAACCGCCTCCCCCAAAGAAGAGACAGCCCACTATTCCCACTACCTGACAATATGTTTCAGATGGAATTTTTCTTGATACTTTTGGATGAAGAAACATATTGATGCCACCACACACAAAAATCAGACACAACAGGTAAAACTTAATTTTAATCGATATTTTCTTCCTATAAAAAAGGAAACAAACCAAAGAAAGACCTACCATTAACACTAAAATTAATGAAGACATTCTCCCAAAAGTAAATTCTTCATGCCTCAATAACCTAAGGCATAGCGTAAATATGGAAGCAGTAACCAATACAAGACCAACTGCATAACCTATCCAAATCACTTTTCGATTATCTTTAGAATCGAAAAGTGAACCCACGCTCTTCCAATATTTATCCATATCTTTCATAAGCCTTATTCCCAATAATAGTAGTTACTAATCACGACGCCTTGGTTCCGGCTCCGCCACCATTTCCGGCACTTCTTCCGGCAATTCATATCTTCTGATATGATGATCTTCCAGGTAGATATGGTTCAGCGTAAAGGCGAGCGCCTCCAGCGTTTTCTCCCTTACCGCCGGCTTCAGTTCACATTCCCATATCACGATGGTATGCCATCCCATTTCAGCCAGCCGGTGCAGCACCTCATGGTCCCTCTCCCGGTTCCTCCTGATCTTCTCCATCCAGAACCCGGTGTTCGATTTCGGCACCACATAATACTTGCACCCCTCATGTCCGTGCCAGAAGCACCCGTTCACCAGAATACAGGTGCGATACTTCCTCAGCACGATGTCCGGCTTGCCCGGCAAGCGTGGATGATTGAGCCGATACCTGAATCCCCTACTCCACAGAAATTTCCTGACAAGAATCTCCGGTTTGGTATCCCTGCCCCTTATTGCCGCCATGTTGTTATGGCGCTGTTCTATGGTCAAACGATCCGACATACTCTTTATTTACAAAGACTTCTTTTAACGTAACTTAGAAACAAAAACGAGGTCACTCTTACCAATAACCTCGTTCAAATATTAGTTGAGTTTTAAAATATCCTCCTTGGCAAGCCCTGTATATCTTGCGATTTTATCAATAGGCTCGTTTTCCATCAGCATATTCTTAGCTACTTCAATTTTAGCCTCTATGATAGCTCCTTTATAAGCTGCAATATGGTCACGCATCACCTTGATTGCATCATCATATTTCTCTTGATCTTCCTTGCAGAGTGCAGTAATGTCCTCTATCGCAGCAAGTTTCTGGAAGAGTTCATTTTCTGCCAAAGAAGGTATTTTGTCCAATATACTCATATTATTTAATTCTATTAAAAGAAACAATTCTTATATCAATTAACACCATTCATTGGCAAAATTAATCTTTTCTCATGAAAACACAAAAGAAAAAGCCCAAAAACTTGCAGAAAAGAGAAATATTGCTTATTTTTGCAGCAAATAAAAAGAAAGAACGATGGCAAAGGAAAATA
>USJD01000320.1 GCA_900554835.1 uncultured Prevotella sp.
CAGATATGGTTTATGAACATCCTGACACTGCAAAATACCAACAGACGAACATCGAATATGATAAAGATGGCGATGCTGTTAAAGCCTATATGGTATATAGCAGTGATAGCATTGTTGCACCAAGCGGATATAAGTTGACCATAGCGGTAAAACCTTGCCTGAGTTTTTGGCAAAGCGACTTGCATGGTGGCTTTTATATCTTCCATGTGACAATGGAACCTAAAAGAAAGGATTTGCAAAATTATAAGGTTTGCCGATTTGCAGATTATCTGCCCTCAATGGAATCGGAATATCGGAATGGGCGCATCGTCAAAACAGTATGGCACCATGATCCATGTATAGAGTCAGATGATAAAGACCTTGTCTTCATTCCAATAATAACTGATGACTTGAATGTGTATTCCGTTACGTGGGAGGATGGCAGCAAGCATCAACGTGTATATAAAGACGGGCTATTGGCATATAAGCAAGAAATCAGCAGGTATGGTACTGCGTTGAAAAAGGAAACGTACTCTTTCCTATCAGACAAAAAGGTCAAAGTTACATTTGAGACCATTGATTATAGAACCAAAGCATTGAAGACAATATCAACTTCAGTCATGAATGTTCCTAACATGGAAAAGTTTCGTGAGGACATGAATGTAATCAGTGGAAATTACAGATGGGAAAATTATTACAACAAATAAAAACTTACGGATATGGACAAGAATAATTTAAAGGATGCCTACGATATAGGTGAGAATATGGCAGTGTTTAGTGGTGAAGGAAGAAGTTACACCATCATCAATAAGGAAACAGGTAAGACAAGGCAACTTGTAAGTGAAGACGGAAGCCTTCTTGTGACAGATAACGAGATTAACTTTGATGCAATATATAAGGGATGTCCTGATTTCAATGGATGTAAATCTGTTCGATATTGGTTCGGTAGATATGACAATTTCAGAAATGGTGTTTGTGCCATCTGCTGGACAATATATCCCGATGGACGCTACTTTGCTGATGAGGATGGTTTCGGAATGGAAGATAATGACGAAGAGAATGCTTATTGCATTATCAATAAGGACTTAGAAATCATCGTGCCTTTTCAACCAATGGACGATGTAAAGGAAATGTTGAAGAAATACGAGAAGTAAGTATGCTAGTTGTACATCCAAAAGATAGAACGACTTCTGTACTCTCTGCTTTATATGAGGGTAAAGATGCCAATGTGATTAGCAGCAATTGCTCTAACAAGAAAATGGAACATTTGCTGCATCATGTTTCCACGCAAGAACGAATCATGCTACTTGGACATGGCTCAGACAAAGGGCTGTTCTATCGAGAGGATGACACTAAGGATGAGTTTGACAAAATCATTGTTGGACACCCACACGCATTCCATTTGCGTAAGCACGGTGGTAATCTGATTGGCATATGGTGTCATGCTGATAAGTATGCAAGGACAGAAGGTTTGCATGGATTTTTCTCTGGCATGATAATATCTGAGGAGCAAGAAGCGGTGGAATATGGTGTCATGGCTACACAACAGGAGATTCTAAAGTCCAATACCATCATGTTTGGACACTTACGTTGGCTACTTGACGAGGATATCCCTCTATGCGAAATACCACAGCGTATCAAAAACATGGATGCTGAAAGAACTTCACTATCCGTATTTAACTATAACAATTTCCATTACATATAATCAAAAAGATTATGCAAGTAATTAAACTTAATGGTGATCATTTGACATTCAAAGGCAGGGTTTATGGCTCTGTTGGCATAGAATATCGTATAGAGTATGATAAAACCGCTTTTCAAGTTGAATATAACTGCGAATATGTATATTCCAAAGAAGATAGGGACATGTTAGATGGTGCAGACGATTCTACTGTAACATACGAACTTACTCCATTAAAGAAAGGACTGTTTGATATTTATGAAGTAGAAGGCTTTCGGTGTCAAGAAACCGCAAGAAAAAAGCATACGATAGTAGTCATATAACACCAACCATAAGACTTCATCAAGAAATTCATAACCGATGGATGTATGTAAAATAAGTTTTAAAAATAGTATTCTTGCCATTTGGAACCAATTGACAAGAAAGGGTGCATGGCGAAACATTTTTGTCACACATAATGCCTTTGGAATATTCAGCAAGTATAGCCATATTTCTCGTCGTAGCGGAACCCCCAAGATTCCTTATCCGAATAAGAGGGTGGCATTAAGAGCTGCTGAGGCTATGGGTAAGAAGCATGGTGTGCATTTCTCTATATACAAATGTGCTTGGTGTGACGGATGGCATATAGGCAAGAATGCACAGAATAAAATAAAAAGGAACAACGCATGAAAGATAAATTTACGCCAAACTATATAGAGTCTCTTGAAGACAATGAGGTTTTCGTTTTTGGTAGCAATTTGGATGGATACCACATCGGAGGTGCAGCAAGGATAGCCAAAGAGCATTTCGGTGCAGTATGGGGACAAGGTGTAGGATTGCAAGGAAAAAGCTATGCTATACCAACGATGCAAGGTGGTGTAGAGACGATTACCCCATACGTTGACGAATTCCTGTCTTTTGCTCAGCAACATAAAGAGTTGCAATTCCTCGTCACACGCATCGGCTGTGGAATTGCCGGGTTCAAGGACTACGAGATAGCTCCTTTGTTCAAGAACGCAATTGGAATGGAAAATATCTGTTTGCCAAAAGAGTTCGTAGAAATTATAAATGGGACGCAACAAGACAAGTACAATCTGCAACGCTTTTTGGGCGCACAGTCAAACTGCTACCAACAAGCGTTGCTGGAAATTCAAGGCGGACAGAAACGCTCACATTGGATATGGTTCATATTTCCTCAACTTGCAATTCTTGGTCATAGTCGCAATGCCAAGTATTATGGCATCAGTGGGTATGATGAAGCGGAAGCATATCTCAATCATCCGATATTAGGTGAGAGATTAAGAGTTATAACGAAGGCTTTGTTGACGCATACAGATATGGATGTGGTAGATATTTTTGGGGAAATTGATGCAATGAAAGTATGTTCTTGTATGACCTTATTTGATGCAGTATCACCGGATGATGTATTTCAGAAAGTTCTTGATGGGTTTTACAAAGGACAATATGATTTGAAGACGTTGAACTATATGTAGAGAAGGTATGGAAGAGAATTATTTTGCAACCTCACGTAATAGACATGAGCTGAAGGATATGTACAATCCAGAGACCAATACGTTGGATATACGTTCAAATGGGCTTTATCCTTCTGGAGTATTGAGCAATCTGTGCAGCAATGGGTTTCGTTTCGACGGAATAGTATGTGGCAGTATG
>USJD01000321.1 GCA_900554835.1 uncultured Prevotella sp.
AATTCCCTCTAAATTTTCCTCCCAAAATTTTCCTTTCAAAAATCATACATGTTTTCAAAGAACGTCTAGACCGCTTGGGTACTAGTTTTGTGCGTGTTTCCTATGTGGGAAACTTGAGATCTTTAACTTTGACTAGTTCTAGTGTAAGATTAGCTTATTGGGCTATTTCTATAAATATGAATGTTTGCAATTAATATTTTGCAAAGTTTATTGGGGCGTGGCTCAATTTTTAAATTTATACCAATTATATGGACTCTATCGTTTCCGATTAACCCTGCCGGGGCATAAGAAATGGAGGAACCACACTATGGCAAATGAGTTGCAGCCATTGTCGCTACTTTTTCAAAATAGATTATTCCGAATACCGGACTATCAGCGCGGTTACGCGTGGCTGCGGCAGCAGTTGGTAGATTTTTGGGAGGACTTGATAAACCTCCAGCCTGACCGCTTTCACTACACCGGCCTTCTGTCGCTGAGGCCACTGAAAAGCAAAGAGACTGTCAGCTGGGGCGAGGATTTGTGGCTGGTCGAGAACGGCTATAAACCTTGCCATATCGTTGATGGCCAGCAGCGCATCACCACGTTTGTTGTTCTTTTGAATGAGATCGTGGGTTTCGTGCGTGGCTTGGAAGAGAACAAAGGTAAATCTGATAAGGAAATTATTCTTGGATGTGAGACGGTCGAGGAGATCGTTTCAAAATACATTTGCCGGAAAAGACCGCCCAATGGAATGGTGACAACATATCTTTTCGGGTATGAGGTCGATAATCCCAGCGCTGAATATATGAAGTATAAGGTATTTGAAGAGCCTTACGCTGGCGCGGTAAACGAAACATATTATACGAAGAATCTGAAGTTCGCTAAGAACTTCTTTGCCGAGAACATCAAGAAGCTGTACGAAGAGTCCGGAGAAAATGGCCTTGAGGCAGTGAACTCTCTGTACAAGAAACTCACGCAGAAGCTGATGTTTAATCTCAATGAGATCGATGACGATTACGATGTGTTTGTGGCTTTCGAGACTATGAATAACCGTGGTAAGAAGTTGACGAATCTTGAACTGTTGAAGAACAGACTGATCTATCTTACCACACTTTATGAAGACGATGTATTTGACGAGAAGGACAAGACTGCCCTTCGTAAGAAAATAAATACAGCTTGGAAAGAGGTCTATAATCAGCTCGGAAGGAATAAGAGCGTTCCGCTTTCTGATGATGACTTCCTGCGTGCACACTGGATTATCTATTTCAGATATTCCCGTAAGCGTGGTGATGACTACATCAAATTTCTGCTGAGTAAGTTCTCCTCGAAGGGCATATTTGAAAAGACGCCGGTGCTGGTTGAGGCAGAGACTGAGCCCGTTATTAGCGATGATGTAGCCGATGCTAATGATACTGAGACTGCTGAGGCAGAGGAACTGGAGACCATAGAAGTTTCCAAGCTCCAGCCGAAGGAGATCGAGGACTACGTCAACAGCCTCCAAAATATGGCGAAGTACTGGTACGATACCCACTTCCCGTTTGAAAGTGAAAACGAAAATCTCACACAAGAAGAGAAAAAGCGGGTTGATAGACTTAATCGCATCGGTATTGGTCATTTCAGGCCGTTTGTTATGGCTGTCATTAGCCGCAGTGATATTTCTGCCAGCGACCGGATAAAAATCTTTGAAGCTATAGAGCGCTTCATCTTTATTGCCTTCCGCTTAGGCAATTTCAATGCATCTTATGGCAGCAGTGATTATTATCGTGCCGCTCGTCAGGTGTACATGAAAGAAAAAGATGTCGATGAACTCTGCAGGGAAATTAATAACAGGACTACAAACGACGTTGCTTCTGCCACTCAGATTTTTGTTACCAGAATCGAGAAATACTTCTCTACAGGAAACGGCTATTACAACTGGAACAGCCTGCGGTACTTCTTCTATGAGTACGAGGCAAAGTTGGCTGAGAAGAACAATATAGACCGTTTATGCACATGGTCGATGTTTACGAAATCTGAGAAGGATAAGGTGTCAATCGAACACATCCTTCCGCAGACTCCGACAAAATTTTACTGGCGTAATATGTTTCGTCAGTTTAAAGATTCAGAAATCAAGATGCTTTCCGGGGCACTTGGAAACCTGCTCCCTTTATCACAGAGCGTAAACTCTGCCTTGCAGAATGACAGCTTTGAGGACAAGAAGCACTCTAAGACCGCAGGCCGACGTGGCTATGAAAACGGGTCTCATTCAGAGATAGAGGTATCCAAACTGCAGGATTGGACTGCATTTGAAATATACAACAGAACAGAAAAACTCCTCATTTTCATGCAGGAGCGATGGAATCTGAAATTTAACGAGGATCAGTTGAAAAAGCTAATCGGAATTTCATTTGTCAAAGACGAACGTGAGATTCCGGAGGAGCTGGAGGAAGTATCCACAGCAACACCGGAAACCGAGGATAACGCAGATGGCTCCGGAGAAGATCAGAAGCTACAGTTCTGGACGGCTTTCGTGAACTATGCAAATGAGCATGGTAGAGCATCTGATATTGCCAAGCAGAAGGCCTTCGGTCGTACATGTTATGACGTGCATTTAGGCGCGAACGGATACCACCTGTTCTTCTCGATTCCTTACGGAAACCGGATTAAGATGGGTATCTACACCTATAACGTTGATGCATACAATCGCCTGAAGGAATCTAAAGACCAGATCGAGGCAGAATTTGGTGAGAGTTTGAATTGGGAATACTCGAAACCGACAGGACAAACACGCTCTATCATTATCGAGGAGAAAGCTGACGATTTCAATCCGTCGGAGCAGCCGAAGATATTTAACTGGATCATTGACCACTTTGACCGGATTACGACAGCGCTTTCTCTGGCCGGTGAGCGTCTCAGTCTCGGTGGTGATTCATCTGAGACGAGCTTTGAGATCAGGAAACACTACTGGACATATGCCTTGGTGCAAATTCATAAGGCACATGGTAATCCCGGCTCCTTCAGTAATGTCAATCCGTCTACAGATAACTGGATAAATGGTTTCTTTGGCATCAGTGGTTTCTACCTGTGCTGCGTAGCAAATTTTGATTCTGCTCGCAGCGAGGTGGTATTTGCCAAAGCCAAGAAATCAGAGAACAAGGCAGCCTTTGACGCCCTCCATCAGCACAAAGACGAGATTGAATCAAAGCTGGGCACAAAGCTTCAGTGGAACCGTGGCGACGATATCAAATCCTCGAAGGTATTTATTCAGCTTGATGGCGTGAGCATTGAAAACGAGGATGACTGG
>USJD01000322.1 GCA_900554835.1 uncultured Prevotella sp.
ATCCTTGGTGGAATACACACGCCATTCGTTCATCCAGAAGAAGTCAGCCTTATCTTCATCATGACCGGCATAGACATAAAGCCGGTCACCGACAGGAAGAGGAGCTGGGTCTGAAGTCAACTGTGTTTGCACGATAGGATTCTGCGCATTCATCGTTGCGCTCATACTCATGCACAAAGCCGAAGTAATCAAAAACTTATTGTTCATTGTTTGTCCAAAATTATTAGTTACTATTTTTGAGCGCAAAGGTAGCAATAAAACAGACATTTTACTTTGCTGTATGTTACAAATACTTTAGCAAAACAACCATGGTGTAAGAAAAAAACGGTGCATTTCAAAAGAAACACACCGTTTTTACATCTTTACCTAAAAGTTTTGCCCGAAATAGCTGTATCTGTTGTTGTCTGGATTGATAACCACCTGCTCCAAGACAATCTCAGGGTCTATCATCACGACACGAATCGTGTGCTTGCCAGCCTTGACGGCGGACGAAGAAGTGGCAACTAGCCAGCGCTGGTTGTCAAAGACCTCGTCTCTTCTAAGCTGTCGTTTTCCTTTCCACCAACCATTCAAAACCAGTTTAGGCTGCTCAGGCAATGGTTTCAACACCTTGGACACAGCGAGGTTCTGAGGAGTGTACTCGGCAAAGGTATCCACAAATCCTGCGCGAGCATCCACAATCTGCAAGGGCTGGTCGTCTATCTGCACTCCGATGCGAAGACCACGAGCAGGATAGACATCCTGGGTTGGCAGAATGCCGAGGGCGATGGAAAGCTGCTGCATATCGGAAGAAAGCTCGAAATCGTATTCCAGTGATGCCCCCTTGCCATCCGGCTCACTTGCTGCCATCACATGGTCGATGCCCATGCATCCCTTACCTCTGCCCAAGTCTGGCAAGAATATCCACTTGGCATTCTTGCCTTCCTTGATTCGGCTGTACTGATAGGCTGGAATGCCAATCTCCGTGGTGGAAACAGGTACATTCAACGGATGCTCTATCTTCATGCCCAAGGTCATCGGGTTGCGATTCTTGTCAGGGATAGACCATTGGGTATAGCCGATGTGATTATCCATCATCATGCCTTTCCACTTGCCTCCTGCCAACACATTATTATAATAGTCGCTCAACTGCTGGTCTTTCTTCATCAAGACCTCCACACCGAGGCTGTCGCCCATGGTGGCAAGATTGTATATTTGTGCCACACCAGCACTAGCCACCACTGGATAATAAACCAACTGGTAGAAAGCATCCTGCTTCTCCTTAGGCATCTGCTTGCGCAACAGCTCTGCCCTTTCCACCAACGACTGCCAACGCTGTGACATCACCAGCATCTCATGCTCATTAAACAAGCCTGGCACCTGAGCCTCAGGCTTGCGCAGAAGATTATACTTGCTGTATTTGGCTATCAAGTCGGCTGTTTCCTTGGCATATTTCTCTCCGAAGATGCTTTGAGAGAATCGTTCCAACCATGGCAGTTCATCTCCTGGTTTCACCGCATCTGGGTTCCATGCATAGTCCATGATGAAGTCGATAGGCACCTCCTTCGGCTTCAAGTCGCCCACGTTGATGATCCAGATGCGGTCGATGCCGCTGGCGTATGCCTCATGCAGCTGCTCACGGAGTTTCGGGATGGTTGTGGTGTTCACCCAACGGTCGTTCCATGGACCACCATTCATGTCGATGTGATAATACAAGCCCAGTCCACCCTTGCGCTTGCGTTCTGCGGCGGTACCCTTACGGCGGATATAGCCCCAGTTGTTGTCGCAGAAGAGCAGGGTTACATCATCAGGTACGTTGAAACCTGCATCATAGTATCGCTGCACCTCGGTAAAGATAGCCCAGAGCTGCGGCACAGAGCTTGCCGGCTTGCCATAGCAATCCTTGATGATGCGACGCTGTGCTTCAATCACTTTTCCTAATGTCTTGATGTTGTCCTCGTCCTTGCCGTTGCCCATCGCCACATCGCCATCACCTCGCATACCAATGGTAATGATGTTCTCATACTTGCTGTTGCGCTTCAAGCCATCAGAGAAGAACTTCTCGATGCGCTCAGGGTTCTGTGCATAATCCCATGGACCCACCTCAGCCTTGCGACGCACATACTCCTTATGTGCTCGCATCATCGGCTCATGGTGGGAGGTACCCATCACGATGCCCATGTCATCTGCCAACTGTGGTGATTTGGGGTCATCCTCATTAAAGGCAGTAGCCCACATGGCAGGCCAGAAATAGTTGGCTTTCAAGCGGAGCAATAGTTCGAAGATATGGCTATAAGCCTTGGAATTGATGCCCCCAAACTGGTTGCCGCACCATCCACCAAAAGATGGCCACTCGTCATTGATAAAGATGCCACGGTATTTCACCTTGGGTTCTCCATCGGTATAAGTGCCAGGAAGGATATACAATTGGTCATGATGCTGGATAGGCGCATCAGCCATCCAATACCAAGGCGACACACCTATCTGGCGAGACAACTCATAGATACCATAGATGGTGCCACGCTTATCGGAGCCTAGAATGACAAGTTGCCCCTTATCGGTAAAGATGAGATACTGTTCCCACTTTCCCTTCAGCAGCTTGCAATGCTTGGGATATTTCTTGGCAAGTTCGCTCTTGCCTACAGTGGCCACCAAGATGGGAGCGCATTCGCTGCCCGTTACCTGACGCAGATCATTGCGCAAGTTTGCAACAGCCATCTTCACTCCCTTCCAATCGGAAGAAGAGTAGCGGATGGAATCCTTCGTACCCGTCAGGCGAAGGGCCTTATCTGCTAAAGTTACATCAAACTTCACAAACTGTTTGGCTGCATCAGCTGTAGAGATGATGCCTAGCAGCACAAATACTAATAAGAGATACTTCTTCATAAGAAAATAAGAAAGATTTTATTATTCATTGATTTTTTCTGCAAAGGTAGACAAAAAAAAGGAACACAGCGTTTCACCATGTTCCTTTTTCTTTGCTAATTATTTCACATGCAATCATTCTTCCTCATCATTCACATTTTCCTCTTCGCCAAATTTCATTTCATAATCAGTAGGCGACATGCCGAAGTGTTTTTTGAAGACGGTCGGAGATTTCCGACTTCGATGTCAACATACTTACAGGCACATCACTGATATTGGCATCAATCTGTTTGAATACATTAACGATGTCATAGAAAAGACCATTGAATGGCAACCGAATACCCCACTAGAGAACCTGCCACCACCAAGGCACGCTCCATGCCCTTGGCAGGATGATCAAGGGTCTTGATGA
>USJD01000323.1 GCA_900554835.1 uncultured Prevotella sp.
TTTTAGCCCTCCTTTGAATACGTGTACCCTATTTTTTGAAGACTGAGTAGTTACCTTTCTGTAGCGTATGAAGTCGTATTGAAACGCTCTTCCTTATTGAATTTAGTCTTTGAGAGGGTTCCAACCCTGTGCTTTCAGTTCAAATTCCTGTCCGTCGCGGGTAATCAGGTACTTGCCGAGATTCTCTTGCGTGATGTAGCCTATCTGCTTCACACCTTCCATTTCCTCGATTTTGGCATGATCGCCTATTGGTACGGTAAAGAGAAGTTCGTAATCCTCGCCACCATTCATGGCACAGGTCGTGAGGTTCATATTGAATTTCTCTGCCATTACTGCCGTCTGATAGTCTATCGGAATATTCTTCTCATATACACGACATCCGCAGTGACTCTGTTCGCAGATGTGCATCAGTTCGCTACTGAGTCCGTCACTAATATCCATCATGGCTGTAGGACGAATACCTGCTTCACGTAATTGGGCTATGATGTCGCCGCGAGCTTCTGGTTGCAATTGGCGTTGCAGTAAGTATTCCTTTCCAGCAAAGTCTGGTTGGAAATTGCGCATGTTGGCCAACTCCTCATTGAGTGCAGAGACTTTCACCGTATCACCGTTATGCTTGGCTTCAGCTATTTTCTTGCGAATATCTTCCACCTGTCCATAGTAAACGGCTTTCTCTCGCTCAAGAAGTTGCAGACCCATATAGGCACCGCCGAGATCACCCGTTACGCAGATGAGGTCAGTCTCCTTGGCTCCACTTCTATATACGATATCTTCCTTGTTTGCTTCACCGATACAGGTGATGCTGATGGCAAGTCCGGTATAGGAAGATGTGGTGTCACCACCTACGATGTCAACACTCCATTTGTCGCAAGCCATGCGGAGTCCTTTGTAAAACTCATCAATGTCTTCTACCTTGAAACGTTTACTCAAGGCAATACTTACAACCATTTGTCTTGGCGTTCCGTTCATGGCAAAGATATCGCTGATGTTCACCATTGCACTTTTATATCCAAGGTGCTGTAAGTCTATATACGTCAAGTCGAAATGCACGCCTTCCATGAGCATATCGGTGGTAACCAATACTTCCTTGTCAGGATAGTGCATCACGGCACAATCATCACCTACACCATAAACGGTAGAGGCATTCTTGTTTTCGTGTCCTTTGGTGAGATGGTCGATAAGACCAAACTCACCCAATTTTGCTATGTCCAATTTCTGAAAATATTAATTGTTAAAAACCAAGTGAAGGTGCGGGGTCTTCACTTTTCACGCTAAGTGTTTCCTGTTTTTTAAGATCTGCGGATCATCTCACGCATAATCTCTGTCATCTTAGGTTGAGCATTATTGGCAGCAATCTGCACTTCCTCATGACTCACCTGTACAGGAACGTCAAATCCACCCAAGTCGGTTATGATGCTGATACCGAATACCTTGATGCCGCAGTGGCGGGCAACAATGACCTCAGGCACAGTACTCATGCCTACTGCATCGCCTCCCAAAATGCGGTACATGCGGTATTCTGCTGGAGTTTCGAAGGTTGGTCCCTGTACTCCTACATATACACCATGTTTCACCTCAATGCCTACTTCCTTAGCGATTCCGTCGGCAAGGTCGCGCAATCCCTTGTCATAAGCTTCATGCATGTCAGGGAAGCGAGGTCCGGTAGGGAAGTTCTTACCCTGCAATGGATGCTCTGGAAAGAAATTGATGTGGTCGTCAATAATCATCAGGTCGCCTACGTGGAACGCAGGATTCATACCGCCTGAAGCATTGCTGACGAAGAGGGTCTCGATGCCCAGTTCATACATGACGCGCTCTGGGAATGTCACCTCTTTCATGCTGTAACCTTCATAGAAGTGGAAACGGCCTTCCATAGCCATGATGTCTTTGCCGCCCAATTTTCCGAAGATGAGCTTTCCTGCATGTCCTTCTACGGTTGATACTGGGAAATTTGGAATTTCACTATATGGGAATGAATAACTGTCAGTTATTTCTGAAGCTAATTGTCCGAGACCTGTTCCCAGAATGATAGCTGTCTTTGGACTTGTTGTCATCCTTTCTCTTAGCCAGGATGCTGTTTCTTGAATTTTTTCGTACATAGCTTATTATCTTTTCGTTAAAATTATCTTGTTGGTCAAGCATGAAGCTTACCTTGATAGGCAGTTCATACATGTTTGACTTTACTTTTTCATATAGTCCCTCCGTTTCTCTCAGTCTTACTGCATCTTTTTCTGTAGTGATGATGATGCGTGGCTCTGGCATGCTTTCGAAGGTGTTGTTGATGCGGTCGATGTCCTTGCCTTTAAAACTGTGATGGTCGCCGAATGATAAGTTTGTGATATCCTTTGTCATTGGCTTCAGGTCATGCTCCATCTGCTTGGGTGAAGCGATTCCTGTGAGTAGCAAGACATGATAATCCTGTAGCTTGTCGAGTTCTATCTGCTTTTCCTCGAATACTCCCTTCGGTGTGTCGTAGTCGATGCTGGTGAAGTAGAGTTTCTGGAAAGGATAGAGGTCCATGGCTTTGGTCAGCACACGGAATTCCATCGGCTTCAGGTCTTTTGGACACTTGGTGATGATGACGATGTCTGCTCTGTTCTTACCGCTCAAAGGTTCACGCAATCTTCCTGCCGGCAACATCTTGTCGTAGATGATCAGACGGTGATAATCTACCAGGAGGATGTTGATGCCTGGTTTTACATACCGGTGCTGGAAAGCATCATCGAGCAGGACGACATCTACGTCCTTGCTTGCCTCATCATTCTGCAGGTTCTCGATACCTCTTGCCCGTTTTGCATCTACAGCCACATAGATATCCGAGAATTTCTCGTGCATCTGGAAAGGCTCGTCACCTATTTCCGGCATGGTCGTACTTTCGTTGGCAAGTACATAACCATGACTTTTTCTCTTATAACCACGTGATAGCACGGCAATTTTTGCTTTGTCGTGCAACAGGCGTATCAAGTATTCCACATGGGGAGTCTTTCCGGAACCGCCCACAGTGATATTGCCCACTGAGATAATGGGTATGGAGAATGACTTGCTCTTCTTGAGACCAATATCGAAGAGCCAGTTGCGAAATCTCACTATGCTGCCGTAAATCCAACTGAATGGTAGCAGCCAATCGTTGATCTTGATAAGGTCGCCTTCTGTTCTCATTGTTTCTTATACCTTATTATATTATATCATTAGTGTCCAATAAAAATTGGACACGTTAATTAATTAATCAAATAGTCCCTT
>USJD01000324.1 GCA_900554835.1 uncultured Prevotella sp.
CAAAATTCATCATGAATATGACTAAGCTAAGGAAAGAACAATCAGACCTACGACTGCCAAGGGTAAGCATCCGCATGTAGAGGGAAGCTGATCAGAGAAGCATGAAGCCTGAGACAAGCGGCAAACTAATGATTTTGTCACAAAAACGACATTTTTTTGTGACATGAAGCTATTGTCTATCTAAAAGGAAAACTGGCTTTCAGCAAGGAGAAGAAGAAGGTAAAGCCCTGAACCAGCTAAAGAGCAACCAAGGCAAAGCTTACGGCGCATACAAGTTTAAGGTTTAAGTTTACCCATGTATATATACATGTTCTTTCAAACTCAATTAGTAAACCTCTACCGATTTTTAACCACTCAAACCAGGAAGTTTACAAGTTTAAGAAAACCATATATGTATATATGCCGAAATAAACTTGTTTATTAACATATAGTCAAGGATTTTGGTTGAATCTATTTTTCCTTGCTGAAATACAAGAATAATTATACGAAATGGAGAGGGAAAACTCATCCATACTAGGATGAAAATCGCAAAAACATGCCGATAAGTCGTGGAAATCTATCGATTTTCAATAGATTTCCACGACTTATCGATATATTTTGGAGGTTTTTGCAGGATAAATGTATTTTTATACAACCAGTAACTTCTACAAATAGCGACAGCTTTTGACAAGCAAAAGGCCGTAAATCAGCTAATTTGTATTAATTATGCAACGCTTTTGCAAGTATTCGACATTAACAAACACATTTTTCGAAGAAAAAGCTTATCTTTGCATCAGTATTAATAAGAAAATGACATTGTTATGATACTTAGAGCTACATTTGAAAATATATATTCCATCAAGGATGAGACTCAAATCAGCTTTGTGGCAGGTAAGAGCAACGCACATCCGTCTCATGTTTCCCGTGCAGAGAAGCGTGATGACATTTCTGTGCTGAAGGCTGGTATCGTGTATGGTGCCAATGCTTCCGGAAAGAGCAACGTCATCAAGGCCATTGCACTGCTCCAGCAGATTGCCAACGGAAACTTTCCGCAAAGCAAGGTGGAACCTTTCAAGCTTGCTGATACCGAAGAGAAAAACTCTAAGGTAGAAATCGAGTTCAAGACCAAGGGTAAGTGCTTCGCCTATGGCATAGAGTTCACCATCGGAGGAATCAAGGAGGAATGGCTGTTTGAAATCAACAGCCGTACCGACAAGGAAGTTTTCACCAGAAAGGTCACAGCTGCCGGCAACGAGTTCACGTTTGGCAAGGTGGATGGAAACGAAGAAACATCCATGCTGCTGAAATTCATCGCCCACAGTACTCCTTCCGATTCCAGTTTTCTTTCTGAGTATGTACGCAGAAACGGCAAGGGACTTGAAACCATACGCATGGCCAAGAACTGGTTTGCTGACGGCTTGAAGATCATCTTCCCAAGCACACGACTGCAGGGAATTTCTTTCCTTACTGAAAACAATGATGAGCTGCAGGAAACGACACGCTCGCTTCTTGCCTATTTCAACACGGGCATTTCTGACGTGCGCCTGTATAAAATCAAGAAGGAAGATGTGAACTTATCTTCCGATTTACTAGACAACATACTCAGCAAAGCCAAGAACGGCAAGGCGTACAGCATGGCTGCCACAGTTGGAGGCGAAATGCTTCTTTTCGAGGTGAATGCCAACGGAGGATATGAGATTTACAAGCAGAAGGCTGTTCACCGGAATCTAACTTCCGGCACAGAGGTTGTATTTGATCTGAGCGAAGAATCTGATGGCAGCATCCGGTTGCTCGACTTCATCCCAATGCTCATCGATTTGAAGCAAAATGAAGTTGACTATCTCATCGACGAGATTGACCGCAGTATGCACCCGATGCTCTCGCAGAAAATCTTAGAGTGCTATTTTTCAGGACTGGAATCAGGAAGAGACACTCAACTCATCTTCTCTACTCATGAATGCGACCTGCTCAACCTCGACCTTATCAGAGCTGACGAAGTATGGTTTGTCGAGAAGGGAAAGGACGGAGCGTCTCATCTCACATCCTTGGCTGAATTCAAACCTCGTGAAGATGTTCGCAAGGGTTATCTTTTAGGACGCTACGGAGCCATTCCGTTCTTTGCGCCTATAGGTCAATTAAAATGGTAACAGTTATGAGACAAAGAAAAGACTTTCAACGAATAGAAGGAGTTAAATCTTCTCGACTCATCGTCATAGCTGCCGAAGGAAGAGCAACCGAGAACATTTACTTCGAGGCTATGCGCCAGGAACTATGTGCAACTAATGTACAGCTGGTTGTTCTAAACCGAGAAGATGACAATTCTAATCCTGCCAATGTCCATCGCCAGATTATGGATTTCATGGAGGAATACAACATTTTGGACGATGACCAACTGTGGATTGTTATCGATCGTGACGACTGGAAGGAAAAGATGCTTGCCGACATTGCACAGCTATGTCAGCAAAACAGCAATCTCAGATTCTGTATGAGCAATCCATGTTTCGAACTTTGGTTGATATTACACCTTGAAGACATCGAAGATTATTCGGAAGAGGATAAGAAGAACCTCTTTGAAAATCCTCGCTTGTCAACTCATGGTACATGGACGAAATATCATCTTCGCAAACTGATGGGACATTATCAGGAATCAGACTATGATCCATCCATCTTGTTTCCACATGTCGAAGAGGCTATATGTAGAGCTGAAAAGCTGGATATAAACCCAAAAGACAGATGGCCTCAGACTACTGGAACCAGAGTTTATTTACTTGCAAAAAGCATCATGGACAGATAATGACCATATCCGATAAGTCGTGGAAATCTATCAAAATTCTATAGATTTCCACGACTTATCGATATATTGTCTTTAGATTTTCGATTTAACCAAATCACCGCCCTTGAATAGTTCATGAGTGAACGTATTTTCATTCTTTTCCTTTATTGCCATATTCTCTGAAATTCAAATTGCAACTTGTCTATTATAGTACCCCTACCATGTTATAATTCAAGCACTCTATTGTAGAACAATGGAGCACGCTCGACATCACGCTCTCCCTCCAGTTGAACTTGTTGAATTTTTCTACAAGTTGCCTCTCTTTGCAATTCACCAGACTCATAAATCTGAGAAATATGATAAGTGATAGTTGCTCTATCAACACCAAACAAAGCAGCCATCCTTTTCTGTGACATCCAAAAAGTTTCGTTGTTGAAAATCACTTCAATGCGAGTTTC
>USJD01000325.1 GCA_900554835.1 uncultured Prevotella sp.
TCCTAAGTATGAGACCATCACTTTCGAGGGTAGTAACTGGAATGCATTGATAGATAATCCTCAGTATGGTGGAAAGATGCTCTATGGAGAGAGTGGTAACGGCTTTACAGAGGATAATGGTGTGTATGAGTGGACTGATGCTACAACTTCTTTGCATTCAAAGATAAATAATGGCTATGGCTCATGGGCTTATTGGAATGGTGGTGCTGCTGTTTCTAACTATCACAGTACCATTGCGGAAGGTACATCTAATACACAGCTTTCTATTCCTGCAGATCTTGCAGCTCACTCTGGCAGCAATTTCTTGATGATTTATGGTTCTCCTGTTCTTGACTTTAAGGATGGTAAGGCTCACACCATGAAAGGTCTTTGGATTACCAATGGTACTTACTTCCTCAATGTGATGGCTAATGGCAATGGCTTCTGTGCAAAGGCTAAAAGTTCTACCCAAATCTCTGTCGTGTTCGAAGGCTTCAAGGCTGATGGTACTACATCTACAGGTACAGTTAAGTACACAGTTCAGGATGGTACAAACTCTTTGAAGAGCTGGCAGTATGTTGATCTCTCTTCTCTTGGCGAGATTAGCTGCTTGAAGGTAAACTATGAGGCTTCAGAAGATATGAAGGGGCAGTATGGTTATAATGCGCCTGCTTATATAGCTGTAGATGACGTAGAAATCTATAAGTAAATCTGATCGATAGTTTCTTATGAAAACGGCTGTATAGAAACAAAAAAGGTGTGTCTTAAGGCAAAGACACACCTTTTCTTTTTATTTTGGCTCTTCGCAAATTTTGGTGCACATAGTGCTAAAGCTTAAGCGCAACCTTTTTCTCCAACAAGGTGATGGAGGCTCGTCCTGCCATAATTCGTTTTGCTGTTTTTATCTTGCATACCGTTCCTTCAAGAATTCCATTGTTCCATTTGCTGGTAATGGAATTCTTGATGGCCTGGTAGTCGTCAAGCAAACCCATGGCAAACTTTTCAATTCCATCCACCCCACATCCAATGGCCATATTTATCCATTTGTATAGTCCCATTTTGTTCTCTCCACTCAATATTCCTTGAAATGTTGAGACAAAGTATTTCAAATCATACATGTTTTTTTGTTGCATGAAAATCTTAACAGATTCCGTCTTTGGTCTTGAGTTAAAGTGTACAATTGTGTTCCAAAGATCATGTTCTTCCATTCGTATGCTTTCTTTTGATAGAAATTTCCTCATTCTTTCTTTGTACTCCCCATATTCATTTTTCCATTTCTCCCTCAGAATGGACAGCAACATTTTCATTGCATACTTTTTCCCGGAACCATGAACGCCCTTGACCACACCTGAGTATTCCAAAGTCTTTTTCTCTAAGATTCTATCTGATATGTACTTCACATTTTTATATACCCATAGTTGGCTAGGGTTGAGAAAACTCTCATAAGTTGCATCTAGCAGTTTCTTAATCTCGCAACTGCTATAGCCTGTTTTGTCATGGATATCCTTTATAGAGAGCTCTTGATTTACATGCATTTGAAGACACAACTTCCGCTTAGCCAATGTTTTAGCTTTTTCCACGTCTTTACTCATTGAGTCCAGAGACGCATAAATACCTTGCAGCACCCAGGATTGATCTAAGACTGGAGGTTTGGGGCCAATTTCACTTTTGTCCAACAAACGTTTTCTTTCATGCAAGAAGCGGCTTTGGACTTGTGGGAAAAGTGCTTTCGTCAAATTTTCCATAATGTGGAATTTGTCTGCGACAACAGTTGCTGCAGGAAGAGCTTTCTTTATAGCATTGATGTAACACTTGCCCCTATCGCGAGTGATGGTGGAGACATGATGATAGAGGCTCAGGACTTCAGCGACCTTTTCGGAGTCTCTAGAATCAATCAATTCCAACACTTGACCAGTGTCATGATTGACGATGGCACTACCATACGAATGGCCTTTTCTTTTAGCAAAATCGTCTATACCAATGTTGGTTGCCGTCCTATCTGGAGCTAGTTTTATATTCTTGAGATGATTGATACATGTGTTGGGGCAGCAATGTATTCCCATATCCGACAATATTCTGGAAGCAGAGACTGATGACATCTGTAAGTGCACTTGGTTCATTAGTCTTGTACAGTCAATGGAAAATCTAGCATACTTGTTGAGCCAATCGGGCTGTTGCTCTGTAAAGAAATGACCATTGGCCTTGCAGTAAAATTTACGCATATACAAAATCAGCGTAAAACGCTTTCCACCGAGCGGAGGCATGGTTACTTTCCTTTTTTGCCAGCCACGGGTATGATGTGTCTCGATATGGCAACGATCACAGCAAGCGCAAGTAGACTTGCTTTTTAGTGTCAGTACCACTTCATCCTCTGTGATGGTATAGTTGGTTATAACGAAATTAGCAAAGTGGGGGACGAGGAATGCAACGAGGTTTTCTCCCACTTCGAAAGCATTTAATTTTAAATCCGTTTGGTTGTTTCCTAAATTTTCTGTACCTTTGCAAATGTTAGCGATTGTCTCCATTGTAAGTCTTATTTTTTGAACACAAATAAACTTACATTTTTTGTCGGACAATCGCTAACATTTTATGTAAAACTTTCTTAAAGAATTCTGCAGTTGGGCATTATGCACCAAAAATTGCGAAGAGCCTTTATTTTTGCGTCAAAGAATTGCCATATTGCCATATAGATAGGTTATCTCTTTGATTACGAATGCATTATGGGTATGGCAATTCTCTGTTCTTCGGTTCTATCTGCCATCTATTGCCATAAAAACCAGCGAAATATAGGTGCTTTAGAGGGATTTTGGGGTGAAAACTAAGAGAGCATTGAGCAAATATCCTTTTTCTCGGTTCAATGCTAGGCTTTTTCATTTTTTTTTTGCAATTTAACTGACGACATAGAAGAAATTACGTCCCGACGTAGCATCTGATACGTCCCGACGTAATAATCATTATGTCGCGACGTACAGCCAGATACGTCGCGACGCAGTTTCCTGAACGTCCTGATTGCATCTGGTAAAGCTTTTGAAAACGGCTGCATAGAAACAAAAAAGGTGTGTCTTAAGGCAAATACACACCTTTTCTTTTGTTTTTTATTGTTTCAGAACCGAGTCCTTCTTTATCTTTTTCGAATCCTTATTCCTCCATCAACTTGCGATAGCGACCCTTCTTGATTTCTGTATCGCCCAGGCGGCGGGCCTTGTTGATTTCATACTCAGAATAG
>USJD01000326.1 GCA_900554835.1 uncultured Prevotella sp.
AGTTAGCTGCTTTGAAGTGGCATTGCGTAATGCGATTGATAGTCTTTTGGTGCCGTCTTTGGGAGGGAATTGGTTGAAAGATTCCGTTCAAGACAATGGGATATTCTCCAATGGACGCATGAACGAAACGAGGAAAATCATAGAAAAAGCATACAACCGATTGAATAGACAAGGCATATACTCTCATTCCAAACTGATAGCAGAAATGGAATTCGGTGTATGGAAATATATGTATTCCTCACTGCAATATCGTGCGACAGGGCAATGTCTGTTAAGGGCATTCCCGAATAAGCCTCGTTCGTCAGCTGCTGTTCAATACAATAACGCCTACATATTCAACGAACTTGACAAGGTGAATAGTTTGAGAAACAGAATTGCGCACCATGAACCCATCTGTTTCAGACTTCATGCATCGGAAATAGACACAAGTTATATCGTCAATGAATACCAGAAAATTCAGACTTTATTCTCTTGGATGGGAATAGATTCTCGTTCAATGTTGTATGGGCTCGACCATGTGCAGAGTGTCTGTTCCAAAATCAATGCCTTAAAGTAAGGTACATTTATATTCTTTAACAAAATTTCGTGCAGTCATCAAGCAGTTGGTGTATCTATACCAAAATAGATAGTACGAAACAATTCGCTCATGGCTTCAAATATAACAACATTAGTAGAAAAAGCAAAACAAGGTGACGCTGACGCTTTCAGCACATTATACCAAATGTATTATCCTAAGATGAAAGGGATATGCATCAATATTCTTAGAGAGGACAAGGCTGTCGTTGACGACCTTGTCCAAGATGCTTTTATACTTGCGCTTGTTTCATTAAAAGACTTGAAGAATACTCATAGGTTTAGTCAATGGCTTACAAGTATCACTACTAACCTTGTATTGAAATATCAGGAGAAAGGTAAGAGATACGATTTCATTTCCTTGTCTGAAATAGAGGATGAATTTAGTTCCGTATTGGAAGATGACAACACTTCCAGGCAATCAATTTCGTATGAGGAAATAATGTCAGCTATAGACAGTTTGCCTGAAGGGTATAAGAAAATATTCAATATGTCTGTTTTGGATGGCTTGTCCCATCAAGAAATCAGCGAATTACTTGATATTGCTCCACATAGTTCATCCTCACAATTGTCAAGGGCAAAGGCTATGCTGCGAAACATATTGTCTCCAAGAGCTATGCTTATCATCGTATTGGCGTTGATAGTCATCCCAGTATATAGATATTTTACAGCAAAGAAGAAACTCGTTTCTGAAAATGATGTGAATATAGTTCGAACTCGAAAGTCTAATGAAGACATTACGCCTATACAAAAGAAGCCTAATGTTTCTGTTAGTAGAACGCAAAACGCTGTTTTGTGCTCTAATCATCGAAGTGTTCAACAGGGAAAGAACATTGTAATAACTGTTGGTGATTCGATTAAGACAGGTCAAAATGTAATACTCGAAATATCCGACTCTTTGCAGGAGAACCAATATGTTTTGGCTGATAACAAGCGAGATAGTATCATCAAAAAAGATTCTGTCTATACACCTATTCCAAACGAGGAAAGATGGATTGCGGATGATACAAGGACCCACAAGAAAAGTAAATGGCAATTACTCGCAGCTGGTTCTTTGGGTACTACTCTTGCGCAAAATGTTTATAAGATTATAACAAGTAGCAATAACAATATTGGAAGTTCGCAACCTTCTGGACCAGACCAACCAACGACACCCGACCAACCATCAGAAAAGAGTTTTACGACTTGGGAAGAATATGCAGAATATCTTCATCGCTTAACTCCAACTGACCCAACGGCGGAAAATGTTGCCATGATGGATATTGCCGATAACAATAAGGGAAAAATAGAAGAGTATGAACATCATGACAAACCAATAACTTTAGGATTGGCAGTGAATAAGAACATAGGAAAGCATTGGAGTTTAGAAACTGGGCTTCAATACTCTTACTTGAAGTCATACTTCACTCTTGGTACTGGCAATTACCGTGTTGACAAGGAACAAAAGTTGCATTACATAGGTATCCCTATCAAGCTCTCGTACCAATTCATGGCGTACAAGAGACTGTCGGCTTACGGTTCTGCAGGAGCAAGCATTCAGATACCATTGTCTGGAAAGACTTATGCTGATTATGTAATAGGAGGAAAGTCTGGCTATACAACGGATTGGAAGACAATACCTTCTATACAGTGGACTGTAAACACTAACATCGGAATACAATATCAATTTGCACCAAAGTTGACATTGTTTGTTGAGCCAACGCTGAATTTGTACATTCCGAATGGAAGCGAAGTCAAGAACACTTGGACAGAACGTCCATTTACATTGACTGTGCCTTTCGGTATTAGGCTCTCTTGGTAAGAAAGTATCATTTTGCATGCAGTCTTTATGAATGATCTGTATCTATATATACAGAAAAGTCAAAAAATAAGATACATGCAAAAAAGACATACAGATAGAAAGATGTATTTCCGTGACTTGGAGATAACATCTAAGGAGTTTTACATCAACTACTTGTCAGATTTTACGGAACTGACACCAAAGAGTAGAATTTTGGAGGTAGGCTGTGGTGAAGGAGGAAACTTAGTTCCCTTTGCACAGTTGGGCTGCAGAGTGACAGGTATAGATATTGCCGAATGCAGAATTAAAGATGCCAAAGCATACTTTTCTGAAATCAGCAATCATGCCACATTTGTATGCAGTGATTTCATGCAATATCCTGTTCCATGTAATGAAGAGGATAAATATGACGTAATACTATTACATGATGTGATAGAACACGTTCCGACAAAAGAGCCATTTCTTGCACACCTAAGAAAGTTTATGAAAACAAAAGGCGTGCTGTTTGTCGGATTCCCCGCATGGCAAATGCCTTTTGGAGGACATCAACAGATTTGCAGAAGCAAACTTTGTTCACATCTGCCATTCATTCACTTGCTGCCGAACCCTTTATACAAGTTGTTGCTAAAAACATGCAATGAAGAGAACGGAACTAAGAATGAACTTATGAGCATAAAAGAATGCCGAACAAGCATTGAGTTGTTCGAAAGTCTTATACACAAATGTGGGTTCGTTGTAGCTGACCAAAAACTTTGGTTCATCAACCCTCATTACAAACAGAAGTTCCACCTTACCCCAAGGCTCTTGCCACATTGGGTATGGAGAGTGAAGTATATCAGAAAT
>USJD01000327.1 GCA_900554835.1 uncultured Prevotella sp.
AAGATGATAGGCCGCATCATAGACAATAAGAATCGCCCTATAGATTTCGCCAATGTAGCCCTGCTGAATGTTAGGGACTCTTCATTGATAAATGGCGGCGTGACGAATGAGAACGGCCAGTTCGTGATTCCCTGTGGAGCCACAAAGGCGATAGTAAGAGTAAGTTGCGTGGGCTATATTACGACAAGCAATACATATAATATAGGTAAGATTGGAACGATAACTCTGAAGGAGGCAACAATGAACCTGCAGAAAATTGTAGTGAAGGGACATCGCCAGCCTTTCCGAATGACTTCTGAAGGATTGGTGGCTCAGGTAGAAGGAACCTCCTTGGAGAAAATGGGCTCGGCAGAAGATGTATTGAAGCATCTTCCGAGAGTGATGCAGAAGAACGGTGATATAGAAGTCTTGGGCAAAGGTAAACCTTTGATTTATATCGATAACAAGAAAATCAAGGGAACCGTTGACCTCGACAGATTGAGTTCTTCTGACATCAAACATGTGGAGGTGATAACCGAGCCGGGTGCTGAATACGATGCCACCTATCAGGCAGTCATCAGAATCAAGACGACAAGAAAGAAGGGTGAAGGACTGGGATTGACTTATCGGCAAGTCTATCAGCGCAATCATCAGAACAATCATCGTGAAGTCCTAGATTTGAATTATCGCTATCGGGGATTGGATATCTTCTCCAATTTGTATGGCGGTTTGTCTCAGGGCTATCAGGATCAGCATAATGATAACAGACTCTACGGCAAGACGCTCATGAATATCAACGAAGACTTGATTATTAAAAACAAGAGTTACTATACCAGTGGAAGTCTTGGTTTTAATTATGTTTTCAATGATAAGCATTCCGTGGGTGCCACTTACGAAGTGAACATCAATCCTTATAGTCGGGGTGGATGGATTTCGCTGATGGATGTCTGGAAGAATGGCTCCAAGACAGAAAGCTATACGAATGATATGTATTGCCGTTTCAAAAGCCGACCTACGCAGGATATTACGGCTTATTATGCCGGACAGATAGGAAAGGTGAGCATAGAATGGAATGGGGAAATATATCTTCGTAAAACAGGACAGACTCAATATTCTGAAGAAACAGGAATTGAGGGCGGAGATTCTCGTACGATAGAATCTGATTTCACGGCTGATAGTTGGATGCATGCATCTAAGCTGGTACTGAGCTTTCCAGTATGGAAGGGTACCCTGAAGATTGGTAATGAGTTTACCGAAAGTTGCCGTGCTAATCTTTATACTATAGATGAACAGGGAACTGACTTGCCAGGCAAGACGGACGACCAGGTGAAGGAAAGTAATCTTGCAGCCTTTGTTTCTTATGGATTGAGACTGAACAAGGTAGAACTGAATGCTGGCCTCAGATACGAACATGTTTCTTCCAATTACTATAATACTGGTGGTGATTATTGGAGCGAGGAAAATAAGGATTATTTCGTGCCCGATCAGAGTCGTAAGTACGACCATTTCTTTCCGAATGTGTCCTTGACTTTCCCTGTCGGGAATGTGAAAATGAATATGGTTTATAAGGTGACGGTGAGTCGTCCTTCCTATAGTCAGTTAAGTAGTAACGTGCAATATAATAGTCGCTACTATTATCAGGGTGGAAATCCATTGCTCAAGTCAACCTTCGAACATGGTATTGGGATTAATCTGGGATATAAATGGTTCCAGTTTTTTGCCAACTGGCGTTATCTTGTAGATCCTTGCTATCAGGTGATAGAACCGTATCATGACAATGAGTTAATCAGTATGTACACCTTTCGTAATTTGAATCATACTCAGGTATGTTATGTGGGACTGACGGCATCGCCAACGATAGGATGGTGGCATCCTACGTTGGACGCAGGTATTAGAAAGCAGTTCCTGACCATTGGTGATAAGGCGTATCGCAAACCGATATTCATGGGCTCTTTCAATAATGCGTTTTCGTTACCATGTGGTTGGACGCTTAATCTTGATATGAGTTGGAACACGCAGGGCCATTCTGCGCTTCCGCTTTATATGGCACAAGGAGGAGTGGACGTCTCTTTGCGTAGAGGTTTTCTTCACGACCGCCTGAATGTCATTTTGGCGGGCAATGACCTCTTTGCGACAATGCGCAATTCAACAAGATTGGTATATGGTACCAGCGATATCTATACCAGAAAATATACGGATACCCGAATGTTCATGTGCTCATTCAGCTATAAGTTTAATGTTAGTAGAAGCAAGTACAAGGGTACGGGTGCCGGTAATGAAGAAAAGAGCCGCCTGTAGTTCTTGCCAGGAAGAAACTCTCTTAATAAACAATGAATATATGACAATCGGTCAAGCGAAGGCAAAACCATATTGGTTTGCTCTTTGCTTGACTGATGTTTTTATTTTTCTTCAGTTAGATACTCCTTTATTTGTTGCTCTAATATCGGAAGGTCGTTTGTAATCACATCCCAAACTACGTTGTTATCAACTTGAAAATATTCATGAACGATATAGTTCCTCATGCCGTTCACTTGTTTCCAAGGAGTCTTAGGATGTGCTTGTCGAAATTCTTCGGTAAGCATATTCGATGCTTCTCCAAGAATTTCTATGTTCTTGACTACTGCGTAATACATCATGTCGTCTGCGATAAAATCCTCAAAGTTTTTACCTTTTGTATATCGGCAGATTCTTTCTATCGCCTGGAGCATGTGCTCTAAGCGGTTTTTATCTCTACTTCGTTCTCTCATAGACTAAGATTTTATCACGTTCTACTGATTCCTGTGCAAAAGGGAGTAAGGTTCCTTCTGATACCAAATCAACTTTTCTACCTAAGAGTTCTTCCAAATCACTCCACATGCCGAAGAATTTTAAACCAATAGGTTTGCTCTTGTCCAAAGAAACCATAATATCGACATCGCTATCCTTCGTTTCTTCCCCTCTGGAGAAAGAACCGAACAGCCAGGCTTTCAGTACGGGTTGGGTGCTGAAATAATGGCGTAAAGCTTCTATGATGGCTCGTTTACCCATAATATAATGATGTTGTTTCTTGGTGCAAAGATACACTTTTTATTCGAAAGAGCAAGCTTTTTTCTGGTTTTTTATTACCTTTGCATTGCTTTTCCAAAAGAAAAAAGAAGATTTCTTCATTTTAGGGGTAATTGATTTCAGGAAAGCTTGTATATAAGAG
>USJD01000328.1 GCA_900554835.1 uncultured Prevotella sp.
CTACCATAGCTGGAGCCAAAAGTGACTGGATACCCTGGAGGTAGTTATATAAGGTGTCCATCTTCATCATGATAGGCAACCAAGCGAAACCGAGAATTACCACTACTACTGTTGCAATACGACCTACGAGTACGTAGTGTGCCTCAGACATACCCTTCTTCAATGGTTTATAGAAGTCCTCTGTGAAGAGGGTAGCACAACTATTGAAGAATGCTGCCAAAGAAGCAACGAGTGCGCAGATGAAACCGATGGTTACGATACCCTTGATACCAGCAGGAAGTACGGTCTTTACCATGATGGCGAAGGCTGCGTCTGTCTCGTTCATCTGAATTGCGCCCTTCTGAGCCAAGGCTGCTGCAATCATACCTGGAATGAGGAACATGAAGCAAGGGAGAACCTTGAAGAAACCGGCTGCGATAGTACCGCGGCGGGCACGCTTCATTACCTCTACGTTGCTCTCGCCAGGAACCTGACCGAGTACACGCTGTACGATATGCTGGTCTGTACACCAGTACCAGAAACCGATGATGGTTGCACCGATGAATACTACGAAACCTGGATACTCCTGATACATTGAGTCACCTGCCTCCCAGTGGAACATGTGGGTTGTTCCGTAGCCGTTGTTCAATTTGCCGCAGTAGTCCATCATATCTGCCCAACCAGCAGCGATACTGCCACCACCGAGGGTAGAGAGGCCGAGGAAGAGCACGAGGAACGAACCGATGACGAGGATAGGAGTCTGGATGGTTGACAAGGTCATCACACCCTTCATACCGCCAAATACGGTGAAGATGGTGGTGAGAATAATCAAACCGATAGCTCCAACCCAGAAGTTCAAGCCCCAGAGATACTCGAAGAAGATACCACCTGTAAGGGCAGTAACGCTCACCTTAGTAAGGATGTAAGCTACGAGGGTGATGATAGAGAGCCATGAACCTGTACGCTGTGTATAACGGAACTTCAGGAAGTCAGGCATGGTGATAATCTTACCCATCTTATTGATGAGCAACTGATAGAATGGTACGAACAACCAACCGAGGATCAGGATCATCCAACCCTGCATCTCCCAGTGAGCCATACCGACACCACTCTTGGCACCTGTACCGGCAAGACCAACGAGGTGCTCTGAACCGATATTGGCAGCGAAGATAGCCATACCAATTACATACCATGGCTCACCCTTACCAAAAAGATAAGCAGAAGAGTCTTCGCCTTTCTGAGCCTTTCTGTCTTTCACAATCGCATGCCATACTGCCCAAATAACGCCAACTACACCAATGGCGAGTACTGTCCAATCCAGCCATACGAATTCAGTTGAATTCCAATTCATAATTTTACTATAAGATTGTTGTGTTTATTATTAATAGTTTTATCTTTTCCCCTTTATTGCGTTTTCTTCTCTTGATTGAGTTTTCAGAGCCTTTCCTTAAATGAATAAGGAAAAGGCTTTGATAAAAGGAGTTTTATTTCTTTACGCTGAATTTATAAGCAAGGTGAGAATAGTATTTCTCGCCTGGTTTTAAGGTTGCGTCAGTCCAATCCTTCACTCCCTGTGAAATCTTGGTAGGAGAGTCTGGATATTTCTGGCTCTCGAAGCATACACTTACGTGCTTAGGATACTTGATGCCATGCTTGCAAGAGATGCCTGTGCCCTGGAAGTTACCGGTATAGACTTGAATACCTGGTTCATTGGTGAATACTTCCATCAGGATGCCGCTCTTAGGTGAGTAGAGGCTGGCGCAAACTGTCTTGTCATCGCCTTTACCGTTCTTATATGTGTTTAGGCACCAGTTGTGGTCATAACCTGTAGCATTCTTAATCTGCTCAAAATTGTAATCCACTTTCTTGCCAATCTCTGTAGGAGTGCGGAAGTCCATAGGTGTACCTGTTACATCCTTGATTTCTCCAGTAGGAATATAGAGTTTGTCTGAAGGAGTGAACTTGTCGGCATTCACATACATAATCTGGTCGAAACCTTCCTTGGAAGGATCGCCGTTGAGATTGAAGTAGGAGTGGTTGGTCATATTGATGACAGTCTCCTTATCTGTTGTTGCACCAAATACGATATCAAGAGTGTTGTCGCTCTTGACTGTATAGGTTGCTGTTGCTGTTACGTTACCAGGGAAACCATTCTCGCCATCCTTAGCATGGATAGTGAATGTAACGGATGAATCGTTTTTGGCTGTTACGTCGTAAACCTGGTTTAACCAACCAGTAGCACCGCCACCATGCAGACAGTTGCCATTGTCGTTTGCCTTCAACTGGTAAGTCTGACCATTCAACTGTAATTTGGAGTCCTTGATGCGGTTGGCATAACGACCTACAGAAGAACCATAATCAGATGGTGAGTTGAGGGTGTCTGCATACTGGTGAATGTTGTCATAACCCAATACTACGTCTGTAGGCTTACCATCCTTGTTTGGCACTGAAATGGAAACTACGCGTCCACCATAGTTGGTAAGACAAACTTCCATACCCTGATTGTTCTTGAGGGTTATTAACTCCGTTTTCTTGCCGAGGACAGTTGAGTCGAAATCAGCAGGATTTAAACCAGACTGTGTGAGGTTTGAATTCTCACATGCTGAAAGCATGACTGTTACTAAGCCAGCTCCCAAAAATAGATTTTTGATATCTTTCATTTTTAGGTTGATTATTAGAAACTTTATTATTTTGGGTGTAAAATTAATACTTTATCTTGAAAGTACAATACTTTTTCCTCATTATTTTTACTCTAAAGTGTGTTTTTAACACTATTTGTATTATCGTGGGCGAAAACAGGGATGAAATAGCTTAAAATAGTCTGTTTGTGTGTGACATGATGGAAATAAGAAAAGCCCACGAAAAACTAACCTTTCATTAGCTTTCGTGAGCTTGTTTTTCTGATACATGATGTACTATACTTGATATAGCGTATCATGTGTATTAGTTATATAATATATTATAATGTATATTAGCAAACCTTGTGAGAACCCTCTGAGATAACTACTGGGTAAACTTCAGGAGCGTGACCATACTTAGCTGTGAACTTAGCGGTAACATCCTCTACGAACTTGTCATAAATGTCGTCCTTTACCAGGTTGATGGTGCAGCCACCGAAGCCACCACCCATGATACGGCTACCAGTAACACCATTCTCCTTGGCAACATCGTT
>USJD01000329.1 GCA_900554835.1 uncultured Prevotella sp.
TAGAAGCTCCTAGCCCAGGGCAACACCCTGGGTAATTACGGACGCAAAACTGTCGCCCTGTAAGGGCAAAAGCATTTTATATTCTCGAAAATAATATGATATGGCAAAAAAGATAAAACTCGGCGATTACAATCGCCTTCGCATCGTAAAGAAAGTAGATTTCGGTCTGTATCTCGATGGTGGTGACGAGGGAGAAATCCTCCTTCCATCCCGCTACGTTCCAGAAGACGCTGGCATCGGCGACGAGCTGGATGTCTTCATCTATCTCGATCAGGATGAGCGCCTCATCGCTACCACCGAAACCCCATTGGCTAAGGTGGGCGACTTCGCCTATCTCGAAGTGAAATGGGTCAACGAATACGGAGCCTTCCTGGGCTGGGGACTGATGAAGGACATCTTCTGCCCTTTCCGCGAGCAGAAGAAGCGCATGGTGCTCGGCAACTCCTACATCGTGCATATCCACATCGACGAGGAGAGCTATCGCATCGTTGCCTCTGCCAAGATTGAGCGTTATCTCAACGAAGACCATCCTCACTACAAGCATGGTGACGAGGTGGATCTCCTCATCTGGCAGAAGACCGACCTCGGCTTCAAGGTTATCATCGACAACCAGTATCCGGGTCTCCTCTATCAGGACCAGATTTTCCAGTACATCCATACCGGTGACAAGATGAAGGGCTACATCGGAAGAGTTCGTCCTGACGGAAAGATAGATGTCACCCTACAGAAAACCGGCATCCAGCAGACAGCCGACTTCGCCGAGACTCTCTACCAGTATCTTCTGGACAACGACGGCGAGTGCAACCTTGGCGACAAGAGCGAGGCCGACGACATCTACGAGCGTTTCCACGTGAGCAAGAAGGTTTACAAGCGTGCCGTGGGCGATCTATACAAAAAGCGCCTCATCACCGTAAGTCCTATGAGCATCCGATTGGCGGAATAAAGTTTTTAGAACTATATATAATAAGGTGGCGCATCAAATAAGATGCGTCACCTTTATTTTCTTATACGGTTTACCGCCCAAACCAAGGGCAGCCATCGTATGATCCTTGATAATCAACTCGCCTTTCTGCAAACCAGCTATCGCCGACTTGATTTCCTGGAAGTCTTTACCCGACACACCAAAGAGATCCTTGATGATACTGTCCGAAATCGTCTGCTGCTTCATGATGAGCGGATATTGCGCATTGGCATAAAAATCAAAGAACTTACTCTTGTAACTATCCATGTTTTGAGTGGCAAAGATAATGCTCAAGCCCTTGTTTCTACCCACAGCTATCAGATTGCGAAGCGGTTGATTATCAAAATCCAGCATATAGTGAGCCTCATCGATAATCGTGAAGTGGCGAATCTGTACATAATCCTCATTCACCGCCTGCTTCGGCAACTGCTCATAGATATTGTCCAGAACTTTTCTTTGATTTCACAAATTCTAAGAATTTATTTTCCAATCCCATTTTACCTTATCTTTTCCCCATTTCCAAATCCAACCATCATTAACAAATTCAGAACGACCATTTGGATATATCATACCTCCATCAGGAGCTTCTATACCATAATTCATAGAATTAGAATATTGAAGCCCCCACGATCAAGTGTGTCTAAGTAATACTTGCCACGAGTTTCTACAAATTCATCAGAAAACTTGAATCTTTTCATATTTCGTGAACCTTCATCACGATTCCAAATTTCTCTTTCTACAGCTAATACTTTAGAATTTGAATACAAGAGAATTGATTCTGTTATAACTGCTATGTCTTTTGCATCATTAGCACCAGTTTTCTTTCGCCAATCGAATTTTGCAACAAAGTTTCTTTCGCCAAAAATCTCATCACAAAGCTGCTTTAAAGGTGCTTGCTCATTATCGTCGATAGAGATAAATATCACACCTTTATCTGAAAGCAAGTTTTTGGCAATTTTCAAGCGCTTATTCATAAACGACAACCACTTAGAATGGCGGTAGCCGTCTTCCTTATCAACAAAAGAATCGTTATAAATAAAGTCCTTATTACCTGTATTGTAAGGAGGATCGATATAAATAACATCAATCTTCCCGACATGGGTATAACTAAGAGCTGTAAGGGCTTCGAGGTTATCACCCTCGATAAGAATATGGTTTGGAGCCTCAGCATCATCGCTGATAATGGCACGTCCAGGCACTTCAACAAGCACAGGCTGTTCGTTGATCATTCTTTGCTCAGCATCCTCAGGCTTGTCTTCCCAAACCAAACCATACTTCTTTTGCGAACGAAGTAGTTTGATTAACTCCGATTTCTCATCATTCGTAAGACCCTCCAATTCATTTATCTTCTTTGCGAGTTCGTATTTGTTCATAAAGATAGCTACATATTTTTATACGCTCACCCCTATAAGCAAATACATAATGATTTTGTTCTGTGTTCTTTTCTCTGCAAACCTACGATCTTCCCATAAGCCAACAGAGACTATCTTAAAAGAAATTGGCGCAGGGGTGTCATTACTCCTTTTATCGTCCTCGTCAGACTGAAGGGCTTCCGACACCCATTATAACGACAAGAACAAGAAGCAAGAGGACACACCTACGCCAACGTGGTATATATGAATGTAGCACAAGTCACACCCTTCCTATACGAAAGGGCGCACTTGTGCCGTGCATAAATACACGTTATGTAGGCGTCCACTGCAATCTCTATCTGATCGTTATAGCTTGAAAGTTTCGGAAGTTTTCAGTCTAATCAGAAGCGAAACGTAGTAAACGTCTAATTCTAAAAGATATAGCCAATCCCCAGACTTATCAGCCAGCATCCCTTTGCCAGCCATCCAAGAGAATGACGCTACAAAATTAGCGAAAAGAATTGGAAAAGCCAAAGAAAAGAACGACTTTCTTCGCTTAAAGACACAAAAAAGCCTTTCAGCATCTGAAATACTAAAAGGCAATCTACGTTATGAAATACTATGAAGTTCCGAAATCACACAATCTACAAATTCTGCGCATTATCCATTTTTACGTTTATCAAGCAAAAAACTGATAAACTCATCAGAGATATTAGAGATTTCTCCTTTATCATAGATTGTCAACAAATCAATGATAATGGAATCTCCTTCCTGGTAAAGATTATAAGTGATGACCCTTGCACCACCACTTTTGCCTTTACCCTTACTAGCT
>USJD01000330.1 GCA_900554835.1 uncultured Prevotella sp.
GTTTTATGAAGAAGTATTATTCTCTTAATGGGTATTGTGGCATAAGATTATTGTTGGATTCAATAAAAAGTGGACGAAATGAAATATGATATGGATGACCTCGCTGTATTGATTCCTGTGAGAGTGGAATCGTTGGTGAGATTGGAGAATCTTCTTTCCGTGGTAAGATACTTACAGACGCATTTTTCTTTGGACATAAAAGTATGGGAAGCTGATGCTTTCAACAATCAATTTTTGGAGCGTCTGTTGCCTCCCGATGTGGAGTATAAGTTCATACAAGACGAAGACCCCGTATTTTACAGGACTAGGTATATCAATGACATGGTTGTTGATACGCAAAAGAAATTTGTGGCGATATGGGATGCCGATGTTGTCTTCCCTGTGATTCAGGTACATTCTGCCTTGGAGACATTACGGACAGAAGAGGCTACTTTTGTCTATCCTTATGATGGCATTTTTTTGGATACGAGCCCCATTGTTCGTCAGATGTTCATCGAGAGTGGTGATGTTGATATGTTGTGGAATTTGAGAGGTTTTATGCATGCTCCTTATGGTACGGATATGAGAGGTGGTGCTTTTCTTGCAAATAGAGAGGCATATATAAAAGCAGGTATGGAAAATGAAAATTTTTATGGTTGGGGACCGGAAGACTGGGAACGCATAGAGAGATGGAAGAACCTTGGCTATCGTATTAAAACCATTGATGGAGTACTCTTTCACCTCACCCATCCTAGAGATATGAATGGTAAACATAACTCTGAGGGGCAGAGAAAAATCACTACGCAAGAAAAGGATAAAATCTGCTTCTCCTCTGCAGAGGAGATTCGGCAACACTTGAATTTAGAAAATTAATTATGCTCAAAAGTTTTCCTCATTATCAGCAACTCGACGAGATGGACTGTGGTTCCACCTCGTTGAGAATGATAGCCAAGTACTACGGCAAGGAGTACTCGGCGGAGATGTTGCGCCAGCATTGCCATATAACCCGAAATGGTGTGTCGATGCTGGGCATCAGCGAGGCTGCTGAGTATCTGGGCTTTCGTACGCTTGGGGTAAGGATTACCATGGAGCAACTCGCCCATGATGCTTCGCTTCCATGTATTCTCCATTGGAACCAGAATCACTTCGTGGTCTGCTACAAGGTGAAAAAATACAGGAGTGGTCGCTATCGTTTCTATATTGCTGACCCCGCTTCTCAGAAACTGTGCTATACGGAAGAGGAGTTTTTGCACTGTTGGCTCAGTACCAAAGTGCATGGGCAGGATTGTGGTATGGCTTTATTGATGGCACCTGGTGTGAACTTCGGTAAGCGCAAGGAGGAATGCGAGAGCCATAAGCGTAACATAAAATTCTTTTTCAAGTATCTTAAGCCTTACCAACGTCAGGTGGGCTTGCTTCTCTTGGGAATGTTGCTGGGAAGCTTGTTGCAATTAGTTTTCCCTTTTCTGACACAGGCGTTGGTGGATAGGGGAGTCAATGGAAAGAACCTGGGCTTCGTCACGCTCATCCTCATCGCCCAGCTCGTGCTTTTCATCGCCCAGCTCAGCGTGAACTTTATCCGGGGCTGGATATTGCTGCATGTGAATACCCGAATTGACATAGCCCTGATTTCTGATTTCCTGGTCAAGCTGATGAAAATGCCGCTCCATTTCTTCGATACAAAGAAGATTGGCGACCTGATGCAGCGCATAGAAGATCATTCGCGCATAAAATCATTCCTGATGGGCAACTCGCTGGGTTTCATCTTTTCTCTTGCCAACTTTGTCGTGTTTTCAGTTGTGCTCGGTTATTATAGCCTTCTTGTGCTTGGTGTGTTTTTGCTGGGAAACACCTTATATATATTATGGGTTGCATTCTTCATGAAGTATCGCCGTGAATTAGACTATAAGCGCTTCAGCCAGTCGGCTACCGAACGCAACAAGATGATTCAGCTGATACAGGGAATGCAGGACATCAAGCTTAACAACTGTGAGCGTCAGAAGCGCTGGGAATGGGAGCGTGTGCAGATGAGGCTTTTTCGCATCAGCGTGAAAGGGTTGACCATCGGTCAGTTTCAGCAGTCTGGTTCCGTTTTCTTCAGCCAGTCCACCAATATTCTCATTACGTTCATTGCAGCCCGTAACGTCATTCATGGCGATATGACGCTGGGTATGATGATGTCTCTCACCTATATCATCGGTCAGCTTTCCGCTCCTATCAACGACTTCATCAGCTTCATCCAGTCTGTCCAGGATGCCAAGATCAGTCTGGAGCGACTGAATGAGATTCATTCACAGCCCGATGAGGATACTGACCTTGATGACAAGGTTACCGAACTGCCTGAGGACAGGACCATCCGTGTAGAGCACGTTACTTTCAGCTATGATGGTGCTGAGCGAAATTATGCCCTCAATGACGTCAGCCTGGAAATACCAGAACGTAAGGTGACGGCGATTGTGGGAGAGAGCGGCTGTGGCAAGACCACGCTTATCAAGCTCCTGCAGGGTTTTTATCAGCCTAACCATGGAAGCATCAAGGTGGGTAATTTGCCGCTGACTTCCATAAATCCTCATTTTTGGCGCAGCGTGACAGGATCTGTGATGCAGGAGAGTTTCATCTTCAGTGATACTTTTGCCCACAATATTGCCCTTGACAGCGATTCTCTGGATGAGACTCGACTTTATCAGGCGGCAAAGATGGCTAATGTAGATGGTTTTATCCGCACGTTGCCTCTGGGTTATCATACGAAAATAGGTATGGAGGGTAATGGTGTGAGTCAAGGTCAGCGTCAACGCTTACTTATAGCCCGTGCCATTTATAAGAATCCGGAGTATATCTTTTTCGATGAGGCAACCAATGCCCTTGATACAACCAATGAATCGGAGATAATGCACCATCTGTATGAATTTTACCATGGAAGAACCGTGGTTGTGGCAGCGCACCGCCTGAGTACAGTGAAGAATGCCGACCAAATCGTTGTACTCAACCAGGGTAAGGTGGTTGAGGTAGGCAACCATGAGTCATTGACCGCTAAGCGAGGGGCATATTATAACCTTGTAAAGAATCAGTTGGAACTGGGAAACTAAAATGCGTTTGATATGGAATAAAATCGCCAGCGAAGCAGTAGTAAAGCTTCGCTGGCGATTTCTCAGTATAT
>USJD01000331.1 GCA_900554835.1 uncultured Prevotella sp.
AAACCTGCCACTTACTGCCCACAGGCATCAGAGTAAGCGCCTCGGTCCAACCCTTGATCAATCCGTTGGCACGGAACTTGTCGGTCTTGCTGCCACCATGCTTGGATGTAGCATCAAAAACGGTACCATCAATCAGACGACCCTCGTAGATAACTTCTACCTCATCGCTAGCCTTAGGCACCTCGCCATGACCTTCGGTAATCACCTTATACTGCAAACCGCTAGGCAACACCTTTACACCAGGTTTCTTGGCATTAGCAGCAAGGAACTTCTCGCCGGCACCAGCCAAAGCTTCCTTCTGGAAATCGGCAGCAGCCTTAGAGGTAAAGAATGTAGTATCATTCGCCAAAGCTGCGATAAAACCATTCTGGAACATAGCATGGCTGATAGAATCGCCTGTACTCTTCAACTCTTCCTTTGTGCCAGGATATACGCGCTTCTCTACCAGTTTGGCAACCTCCATACCTGCAGAATAAGCTACGGTCTTAGGATTGATTCCCATGGCAAGCGCATCCTTGTAACCACGAAGGAAATTCTCCATATAGGCAGTATCTACCTGAAAACTCTGCTGGATATAAGGAATCAGACCACGAGTGGCATTCATACCAGCTACATAACTCAAAGAATCGGCTGATGATTTCAACTCAACAAGAGTAGCCGCCTTCTTAACCTTCTTCTTGCTTGCAGCACTAGCTGTAAACAAAGAAGCACCCGCCACGAGGACGAGTGCTGTCAATAATATTTTCTTCATTTATAAAGTCCTCTATAAAAATGAGTTCCCACAAAAATTACTTGCCACCTACTGAAATCAACTCAATCTTGAAGATTAATACAGAGAATGGCTTGATCTGACCCTGCTCGCGCTCACCATAAGCCAACTGCTGAGGAATGTAAACCTCCCAAACAGAACCTGCTGGCATGTGAACCAAAGCCTCAGTCCAACCCTTGATAACCTGGTTAGCACGGAGATCTACAGCCTGACCACGCTTGAAAGAAGAATCGAATACCTTGCCGTCGATTGTCTTACCCTCGTAGTTAACCTTAACCATAGAAGTATCCTTTGGCATAGGGCCGTTACCCTCCTTGATTACCTTGTACTGAACACCTGAAGGCAGAGTAACAACTCCTGGCTTCTTCTTGTTGGCAGCGAGGAACTTCTCACCAGCAACCTTGTTAGGACCATATTCCTTCTCCATGTTCTTAGCCTTGATAGCCATCATCTTAGCCTGAGCTATCTGAGCAGCCTGCTCAACAGTCATCAAGCCCTTCTTGCCAGTAGTACCAGAGATGAAACCAGCCATGAAGTTCTTCAAAGAGATAGTCTTGGTAGAATCCTCACCGAATACCTCATGATTGATACCCTTAACCATCTGGTTAGAAATCTGCTGACCAATCTGAATACCTGCATAGTAAGCAGCTTTCTTCTTGTCATCACCAGCATTAGCACCATCGTTAAGACCCTTGATGAAATCATCCATATAAGCGGTATCAACGCCCATACGCTCTACCATAAACTCTTTCAGACCCTGAGTCTGAGACATACCCATAGCATAGCTCATTGTATCTACATCTGTCTTGAGATCTGCCTTAGGAGTTGAATTGCCACAACCTACAAATGTAGCTGCAGCACAAGCCACGAGGGCTCCGAAAAATAACTTTTTCATTTTTTACTTTTATGTTTTTATTCTATGTTCTCTGATATTACTTTACTGCAACAAGCTCTACATCAAAAATCAATGCTGAGAATGGAGGGATAGATGCACCAGCACCACGCTCACCGTAACCCAACTGATAAGGAATGAAGAAACGATACTTAGCGCCCTCGGTCATCAACTGAAGACCCTCGGTCCAACCAGCAATAACCTGATTCAATGGGAATGTTGCAGTCTGACCACGGTCGTAAGAGCTATCAAACTTTGTACCATCAATGAGTGTACCCTCGTAGTGGCACTCTACCTGATCGGTAGCCTTAGGAGCCTTACCATTTCCCTCACGCAAAACCTGATACTGCAAACCACTCTTAGTAGTGATGATACCTTCCTTCTTGCCATTCTCTGCGAGGAACTTCTCACCAGCTTCCTTAGCAACCTTGCCCTTCTCTGCAGCAGCAGCCTGAGCCTTAGCTTCCTGCTCTGCGAAGAAATTCTGTACCAACTCCTGAGCCTCCTGCTCACCGAGCTGAAGTTTGCCTGCAATGGCATCCTTAACTGCCTGTGCAAAATCGTCGATGTTCAAACTCTCTGCACCCATTGACGCCAACTGGCGACCGATGCCAATGCCTAAAGCATAACTTACTTTATCCATAATTTATCTATAACTTTGTATTAATATTCTTTATTTTGTACTTATTGTCCTTAAAACGAGTGCAAAGATAACATTTTTCTCGCTGAAAACGATGCTATTTGAAGAAAAATTACTAAATTTGTGCATTCTTAATAGTAAGATTATGAAGAAACTCGTATTTTTAACCGGTGCAGGCATGTCTGTGGAGAGTGGTTTCAAAACTTTTCGCGGCAATGATGGCCTATGGGAAAACTATCCTGTAGAACAGATAGCTACCCATGAGGGATGGGAAGCTGACCCTACCCTAGTAACAAACTTCTATAATATGTTGCGCCATAAGCTCTATGCCGCTCAACCTAACGAGGGACATAAACTTATCAAGGATCTGGAGAAGGATTTCGACGTAACGGTGATTACACAGAATGTGGATAACCTGCACGAGAAGGCGGGATCCAAGAACGTGATCCACCTGCATGGAGAACTCTCCAAGGTCTGCTCTTCGCGCGACCCTTACGACTATCGATACATCAAGGAGTTGCCGGAGAATGACTGTGAGGTGGAGCCTGGAACCAAGGCGGGCGATGGCAGCTTGCTGCGACCATTCATCGTCTTCTTCGGCGAGAGCGTTCCGATGATTGAGCCTGCTGCCGAGGCGGTGCAGCAAGCCGACATCTTCGTCATCATCGGCACTTCGCTCAACGTGTATCCTGCCGCAGGCCTGATAGCATACACCAAGCCGAACATTCCTATCTATCTGATAGACCCAGGTGCCGTAAACACTAACGGCTACTACAAGATAGAGCATATCATGAAGGGGGCTTCTGAAGGAATGAAGGAACTGAAAGAA
>USJD01000332.1 GCA_900554835.1 uncultured Prevotella sp.
AAGACATACGTCTTAACTCCTTAACTTCCTTAACTCCTTTAACTTCCTGATATGCAAAAGTTCAGTTAATAAGCCTTCAGCCTGTAGAGCATTCCGATCTCAATACGGTCTGTATTATAATCGGTCAGCCCGGAAGCCTTACTGTAATCATACTTGCGCCCGGTATAGGCGAGGAAGAGGCGGAGATTCTGCTGCTGTTTGCGAGCCGGATAATACTCGATGCTTCCTACGTAGCCGAAAGCCTTGCGATAGTTCTTAAACTGCTCCGACTTGGTCATGTCGGCAGTCTCGTACATTCCCTTGAGCATCAGGTTCCAAGCTGGCGCAAACTGCCAGTTCATCTTGGTAACCCATCCCTGATAGCGCACCTTGCCCGCATAGAGATTACTCTCATCTTCTGCCAGCATACTTGCCACTTCTCCGGAAGCTATCTTCATTCTGTCCAGATCATCATAAGACATGTTGTAGTCCAAGTACCACTGCAGCTTGTCGAGGTTCAGTTTCTGTCCCATGCGCAGGAAACGGCTGTACTTGTGCTTAGCCTGTGTGCGGAGCGTGTAAGACCAGCGGGTCTGCAACTTACCATCGAGGAACTTTCCGTTCCATCCGGCACTGTAGGCGAGCGGATGATTGGCTTTCTCCAAAGTCTCAGCAGGCTGATTCTCGCCATTGGCAACCTTGGCGTCTGCCCCGAATTCATCCTCTAACTTACCATTGTAAGTATTGCTTATTTCGGCAGAAAACTGCTGGTCGGGAGTCGGATTGTAAAGCAGATTGATGGCACCCTTGGAACTGTCCACATTGTCCTCTATATCAGAGAACTGGTAGATGAAGAGCGGATTCTCATCAAACTCGAAAGCGCCGAGAGCCTGACATTTCTTACCGCCCTGCAAAGCCCAGTGGTCGTTGAATTTCCATCCCACCATCATATAGTCAGTAGCCTTGGCAAAATTATCTTCGCCCGACGGATTGTTGGCCTTGTTGAGTCGGTGTCTGAAGCGATAATAGAGATTATCAGTAAGCCATCCGGTCATTTCTATCCTCAGATAGCGGTTGTAGAAACGGGAAGTCCACTCATCAGACCGTGAATCGTGGTTCATCTGGTAGCTGGCACCATAATTGATAAAGAAGTTGAGCGCCTTGCTCTTCTGTTCGTGTTTCGCCACCATTTCATAGAGCGACTTAATATCGCCCTCCTCACCTCCAAGGCCATCATTTGTGCCCTGGGCCATTGCATGAAGAGGCATTGCAGCCATCATCATCATCGCATATTTCAACGCATTTTTCTTCATCATGATTTTCAATTACTATTTTTAACGTATTATTATTCCGAAATATTTATCACAGAACATTCTTTATCTGAATAACGGAAATTCTGCGATTTTATTATCATTTTTTTTCATCATTCTACATGAACTGGATGATCAACCGATGCCGAGCGGATTTTCCATGCTATATAAACCAAAAAAGCTACATTCTCCAGCATTTCTGCCGAAGATGTAGCTCATCTTTTTAATAATCATCATCTTTACTTATTCATGCGTAGCGAAACGCTGCTCTGCCAACTTCTCGTACTTGGTGCCCGGTTTGCCATAATTGGCATAAGGCCAGATGCTGATGCCGCCACGAGGAGTGAAAATACCAGTCACCTCAATGTACTTAGGATCCATCAGACGGATGAGATCCTTCATGATGATGTTCACACAGTCCTCATGGAAATCACCATGATTGCGGAAACTGAAAAGATAGAGTTTCAAACTCTTGCTTTCCACCATCTTCACATCCGGAATATAACTGATGCGAATCTCCGCAAAGTCGGGCTGACCGGTAATCGGACAAAGCGACGTAAACTCAGGGCAGTTGAAACGTACCCAGTAATCATTGCCCGGATGCTTGTTGACAAAGGTCTCCAGCACCTCAGGCGCATAATCCATTCTATATTCGGTTTTGGCTCCGAGAGCCTGCAAACCATCTTGTTTTCTATCCACGGTCTTGGTAAATTTTTTATTTGTGAATTACGTAATTAGTTGAGACTGAATATCTTGAAGACATTATAAGAGATGTTGTTGTCATAAACATCCTCACCCTCATGCTTCTTGATGGCCTTTACCACACGGATGGTTACAGGCAACACGATGATTTCATATACTGTCTTGAGAATAACCTGCCAGAGCATGAGCCAAGGCAACTCGGAAGCCGGAACTACGCCTCCCAAAGCCAATGGGAAGAAGATGATACTGTCGCAACTCTCTCCTGCCACGGTACTGAGAATGGCACGGGCTGAGAAATGCTTGCCGCCATCACGAATCTTCATCACACTCATCACATAGGCATTGGCAAATGAACCTACGATGAAGGCAACGAAAGAAGCGGCAGCGATGCGTGGAGCCAAACCGAAAATGGCGTGGAAACCAGCATCATTGGTCCAATAAGGTGCTGCAGGAATCACATCACAGATAGCGCCGAGAGCCACGAAGAAGAAATTCATGGCAAAACCTGTCCATATCAGCAGGCGGGCTTTCTGATAACCCCACACTTCACAAACGACATCATTGATAATGTAGCTCACTGGAAATACAATGAGTCCACCAGTCAGAGATACTGGCCCGAAGGCGATTTGCTTTGTTTCGAGCACGTTTGCCGCAATCAGACAAACGCAAAAGAGGATGCTGAAAAGCATAAACAGCACACTCACTTGAGTTGTTTTCTTTTCCATTTTTCTTGTTTTTTACGAGGTTTACCAAGCACTCAGATTTTGCTCCTGACAAGGTGGAAATCTGTTCACCATGCAAAAGCGGCTGCAAAATTACGATTTTTTCCTGAATTCTCCAAATTTTAGCATAAAAATGTAGGATTTTTGCTTTTATAAGCAAACGACAACGAAGAAAAAGAAACTATAAAGAGGGTGTGTCATTAGTCATGATAATATTTTATTCATCGGATTACGCAGAGTTTACGGAACATTCTTACTCCACGATTACTCACGGATTTTCGCGGTTTTTTTATGGAATATCTGGTGAATCTCTTTGTCCGATCTCAGGGGGTATCTGCACCGACCGGACAGGTCGCATCCGCGAAAATCCGTGAGTAATCGCCGCAGCAGGAAATCTCCGAA
>USJD01000333.1 GCA_900554835.1 uncultured Prevotella sp.
TCGGCACCCTGGATGAAATCTTCACCATCGCCGCTGCCCATACCATCGGCTATCATCACAAGATGGTGATTCTCTACAACATGAAGGGCTTCTGGAACTCCACCATCGCCCTGTTGGATAACATGGCAGAGAAAAGCATGATTCGCGGCGATTGGCGAGATGTGATAGAAGTGGCGGATAACCTGGAAGAATTGGCTAAGCTCTGCGAGGCTTAGAGCCATCTTTTCCAATTATATTTCAAGAAGAATTTTCAGACAAAAACGTGTGTTTTTAAGAGAAAAAAGCTATAATTAGCTTATTTCCAATATTAATATGCACTTACAACTTTTTGTATATCAACTACAAAACAAGATTTGCAAATTAAGCATGTTTCAACATGCTTAATTTGCACTAACACAAAATTCCATACAAAGAGTATGGATAAATTTCTATTATTCATTAAACGCCACACTCTCCACAAACATTTTCAATTTATCAACCAGATATAATGGAAGATTGAGCAAATCATCGTCCTTCCTCATGTTAAGAGCAGAAAGACGAACTGATAGTTTAGGGAGATATTGCTTGCGATAATACGCCAGGCTCTTCGCCGTGACATTCTTATCAGCCTTCACCTCAATAGGTATGATTTTACCAGCATCCTGCAACAGGAACTCCACTTCTGCCATATTGCCAGAAGTCCAATAATAATGCTGACTGCCATACTGGCGAACCAAAGCCTGCAGGACATAGTTTTCTGCCATCACCCCCTTGAACTCCGTAAAGAGATTGTCGCCCATCAATACCGTAGTAGCATCCAAATCAAACTTGCGTCCCAATAAACCCACATCATTGAGATAAAGCTTGAAGGCATTGTCTTTCTTATAGGCAGAAAGCGGCAAGCGAGGAGTTTCTATCGCCGAAACCCGATGCACTAATCCAGCCAGACACAACCATTCGATGGCTCCCTCATACTCACGCGCCCTAGCCCCTTTCTGAACATCAGCATAACGGAACTTCTTGTCCTCACGAGCCAGCTGATTCTGCAAATTGCCCCAAACCTGAAACACACGTGGGATATCCTTGTTGCTGATGTGCTTGGCAAAATCAAGGGAATAAGACTGGAGGATAGCATCCTGAACCACCTTTACTTCCGCCCACGAACGAGTGTCGATGTAGGCACTTACCGCCTCGGGCATTCCTCCTAACACAAGATACAACTTGTAAGCATCTATCAGCTGCTGGTGCAACACCTCGGGCACAGCCATCACCTCGTCTATCATCTGATAAGAATGATAGAGCTGAGCATCTGCCGCCCTCAGATATTCAGCAAACGATACGGGATAAAGCGTCATGAAATCCACCTTGCCCACGGGAAAAGACGCTCCGGTACGATTAAGAGCCACACCCAGGAGTGAACCTGCGCACACAACAGCGTACTCCGGAGCATCCTCGCAGAAATACTTCAAGCTATTCAATGCTTCATTGCATTCCTGAATCTCATCAAGAACAATCAGAGTGGAAGTTGGAGAAATTTTCTTCCCCGTCATCAGCTCCATCGACTTAATGAGTTTCAAAGGCTCCTTGGTACGTTTAAAATCTTCCTTCACGACTGGCATCGTATCGAAGTTGATGTAAACCATATCCTCAAAGCATTCCCTGCCAAACTTCTTCAATGCCCACGACTTACCTACCTGGCGTGCGCCCTGCAACACCAATGGTTTGCGACGCGGATTCTCCTTCCACGCCTTCAAATTATCTAGTATTTCTCTTTGTATTTCTGCCATAAATTCTTCGTTAATATGATTTTTCGGCAAAAATACACATTTTTCATATCAAAAAGTGGCAAACTTGCACATTTTTAATATTAATTAGGATTAGAATCTATAAAACGGAGCATTCAAATAAAAAGAAAGGCGGAAAAACAACTGTTAACTGTTAACTCTGTTAACCCCAGTTGCCTTTCCGCCTTTTCTTTTGGAAAGCCGGCTTTTTAAAATCCAGCCTTTACTTCAGCATCCATTCCCAAGCAGGAATTATATGCACCGTCTTCCCATCCACGGTAAGTTCCTCTTTCTCATTCAGCGTAATGATGTAGCCTTCTGATAAATCATAGATTTCCATCGCCTCTTGCAGGCCCTCGATTTCACGCTTGCGAGTCTTCTCATCATCCATCTTCACCGTAACCTGGTAAGCCTGGGTTATCCTTACACCCTCTCTCACCACAAAGTCACACTCTTTCTTGTCGGCATGATAGAACAGGTCGTAACCCCTTCGCAGTAGTTCGATGAAAACGGCATTTTCCAGTTTCACGCCATTGTTATCCGTGACATTGAAACCCATCCTGCTGATGATGGCATTATCTATAAAATACACCTTCTTTGGACTCAACATCTGGGTCTTTACCGATGGAGCATACTTCAGCAACTGGAATATCATGTAGGTTTGCTGAATATATTCCAGATAGTTCTTGATGGTTTCGGGATGACGGATGCCCACTATCTTTCCCAGCGAGTTATAGGTAACACGCTTGGTGGCATTGCTGGCAAGATAAAATGCAAGTTCTTTAATTTCCTTGTCGTTCGTAAGACCATTGCGAGCCATCACATCCCGGAAGATAATGCTCTCGTAAAGTGAGGACAGGTAACTGACGGAACCCGTCTGAAGATATTTCGGAAAACCTCCCCTCTCCAAGAAATCACGGAAATGCCCCAACAGTTTGGAACGACTCGCCATCAGATAGAAATCTTTCTGCGAAGGCTCAATGTGCTCCAGCTGCAGGTATTCGGCAAAAGAGAAAGGATAAACCTCTACTGAGATATAACGCCCTGTGAGATGAGTGCCCATCTCCTTACTCAGCATCCGGGCATTGGAGCCTGTCACCACCACCTTATTGCCTTCATTGTAAAGGCGCCTCACAAAGGTTTCCCAACCCGCAATGTTTTGAATCTCATCAAAGTAATAGGTGTGTTGCTCACCGAAAAGTTCAAAGAAGCATTCCTGCAAGGTTGCAAAATCTTCAAGCTTAAAGTTTACGAGACGCTCATCGTCAAAATTGAAGAAGAAATCTTTCTCCTCCAACTTATCACGCAGTTGCTGCAGCAACACCGACTTTCCACATCGTCTTACACC
>USJD01000334.1 GCA_900554835.1 uncultured Prevotella sp.
TGCTGGTAAATTTAACCTTGAGATGACTCCAAAGTCTCCATTCATTGATTCTGGCTACTACCTCGTAGGTGATATGTTTAATGCCGAAGGCGTTGACGGCTGGAATACGGTTAGTGAAAAGCAGGCATTCAAGCACAGCGCAAAGGATGTATATGACGATCCTGTTTTCACTATCACTTTCGAAACAACCAAGGCAGACCAGTATTGGAAGATTATTCCTAAGAAGAACATTGACGCCGGTACTTTCTGGGCTGATGGCGTAGTAGGACCTAAGGAAAACGGAAGCATCAGCAAAGAAGGTGATTTGACAAACGTTGGCCCTGGTGCTGGTAGGATTGAAGAGCCTGGCAAGTACATGCTCACTCTCAACATGATGGACTATTCTTATACCATTAAGCCAGTCCCAGAGCTATACATGAAGGGCGATGCTAACGGCTGGGATGGATATGACTATCTCGCAGGTGATGGTGTACACTTCACAGGTTTCATGTACCTCAATCAGAACGGATTTAAGTTCACTACAGCGCCAGACTGGAGTGGTACTGGCTATGGTGAGAACTTCTCCACAGCACTTGATGCTGGTAACATAGTAATGACAGAACCTGCAGGTTACTATAAGGTAGATGTTGATTTGTCTGAAAAGAAATACGAATTGACTCCTATCACCACTATTGGTATCATTGGTGACGCAACAGAAAATGGTTGGGGCGGCGACGACATTAATATGACATATGTTCCTTACAACAAGGAAACTAAGGAAGGTCGCTATTGGGAAGTCAAAGACATCACTTTGAAAACTGGTGTAATCAAGTTCCGCGCCAACGACGATTGGGCTCTCAGTTGGGGTGGAGAATTAGATAACCTCACAACAAAGAATGGTGGAAACATCGCTGTAGAAGAAGGCACTTACGACATCAAGCTTTATCCTTGGGCTGAAGGCTATGCAAAGTGTGAAATGACAAAGAAGTAAGCATTTGCTTCATCAAACAAATTTAAATATCAATAGGCGGCTCTCAATTCCGGGAGCCGCCTATTTTTTTTCTTTCTCCTCCCCCTTTTCAAGTATTTTTTCCCTAAAACCTTGGAAGTTACGAGGAAAAGTCGTATCTTTGCCAACGAATAGCAATATTGCGTCCACGACCTTATAAAGCGTAAGCAGATGGCAAGATTTATAGACCCACGTGTTGACTGGGCTTTCAAGAGGATATTTGGAAGCGAAGACACGAAAGAATGTCTGATAACTTTCCTCAACGGATTGTTTGAAGACGAGTTGGTAATCAAGGACGTGACGTTTGCCAAGACCGAAAAACTTGGCTTGCGCCCCGATGACCGCGGTGTGGTCTTCGATGTCTATTGCATCACAAACGAAGGCAAGCATGTCATCGTCGAGATGCAGAAGAAAGAGCAGGAATACTTTGCCGACAGGGCATTGTATTACACGGCACGTGCCATTGTGCAGCAAGGCATCCGTGGAATCTGGGACTACCACTTGGCTCCAGTCTATACGGTATGTTTCATGGACTTTGTATCGCAAAGTCCGATACTTAAGGAGTTTCGCACCGACCTGGTGCTCACCGACTTGCAGACACGCCAGCGAGTGTCCGACAGGATGCGTATTGTGTACCTTCAGTTGCCATTGTTCGACAAGCGCACGGAGGCAGAGTGTATGGATATATTTGATTGTTGGATTTATATAGTGAAGAATATGAACATGTTTGAACAGATGCCATTCAGCGAGAAGTATCCAGTCTTCCGCAAGTTGGCAGAAATAGGCGACCTCCGCAAGCTCTCCCGAGAGGAACTCGAGCTGTATGACGAGGACATCAAGAATATGCGTGATATATATGCCACCAGAAAGTTTGATGAAAAGAAAGGGATGGAAATAGGTATGGCGAAAGGTATGGAAAAAGGTATGGCGAAAGGTATGGAAAAAGAAAAGCTAGCCACAGCTCGCCGCCTTCTGTCAATGGGCCTTTCTGATGAGCAAGTATCAACAGCCACCGAACTTCCACTGGAGGAAATCCAGAAATTGAAGGAATAAGTAGAGGCTAGCTGGACTTTCGCAAGTTTTGCCCCACACGCCCTGAAGGGGCAGAAGCCCCTAGCCCAGGGCATCGCCCTGGGTAATCATGGACGCAAACCTGTCGCCCTGTAAGGGCAAAAGCTTCAAAGAATCAAATATTTACGAAGCTTTTGCCCTTACAGGGCGCCTTGCTGTTTGCTATTATACCCAGGGCGATGCCCTGGGCTAGGAGCTTTTGGGCCTTCAGCCCGTACTTGAACCACATGCGCACGTTCAGTAAAGAACATAGATGTTTTTTGTTAAGAAATAGTAAAATCGGCTTTTTCCGTGCAAGGATTAGCCGATTTTTCATTTTATCTTCAGGACTCACGATTCAGATTCCGATTCGGGAACAGCCTTTTTAAAGAGGAACAGTCCCTTTGGGTTCAGGAGCGTTGAGTCATTAAAATGAACCAATAAATTAGAGAAATATGAACAAGAAAGTATTTAGTGCAGCTATTTTAGCTTCAGCTGCAATGGCAATGACTTCTTGCAGCACTAGCAAGAATGCACAGAATGAGAACGCAACAAAGGCTGAGAAGATAACGGAGGCAGAGGCTGCCCGTCCGTCGGCAGATGAGGAAATGGACGAGAGTTATCTTGTCCTCTCAGAGGCTCAGCAGAACATCGTGAAGAAGAACAACGATTTCGCTTTCAAACTCTATCAGCAGATTAGCGGCATGGATTCTGAGGTGGTTTCGCCAATGAGCATCGCCTATCTGATGGGAATGCTTGCGAATGGTGCTGACGGCAAGACTCAGCAGGAGATTCTGAAGGCAATCGGTTGCGAGGGCGTGAGCGTGAAGGAACTCAACGACTGTTATAAGGCGCTGATGCTTTCGGCTGGCAAACTTGACAAGCAGACAACCGTAAATATTGCCAACTTTATTGCCATCAACAAGAATTTCAGATTGAACAGCGATTTCGCTCGTACCGTAGCCGATTCTTATCAGGCTGGCGTGGAGAGCATGGACTTTACCAATTCTAAATCTGCCGTCCGTATTAATGACTGGTGCAAGAAGCAGACTAAAGGCATGATTCCT
>USJD01000335.1 GCA_900554835.1 uncultured Prevotella sp.
AGGTCTTCGGCATTGTCGTCACTCTCAGTCAACCTTAGCGCATACGCTTTCAAGTCGCAGCGCATCGGTAGGATGATATGGTTGAATTCTTCTGTTCTCATAACCTTTACATACTATAGACGTATGAAATTATAAAATCGGACTTCAAAAATGTTTTTTTCTAAAAAATGCTTTCTTTTTCAAAGAAAAATATTATTTTTGCAAACGTAAACATAAAATTTTGCAATCGAAAACTTAAAAAACTGAATGGCTTATGGCATCTGTTGTTTCTATTATTCCTATCGTATTGCTGTTCGTCTTGATGCTCGGTTTCAAGATGGCAGGTCATAAGAGTGCCTTGCTGACGCTCATAGTTACCGTGTTGCTCGCTCTTTTCGCTGCATCGCCGTTAGGTATGATTGCCCCGGCACATGCAGAGGATAGTGTTATTGCCCTGACTGGATGGGCGGTGTTGGAAGGTGTCTTGAAGGCGGTGTTCCCGATTCTCATCATCATCCTGATGGCTATTTATAGCTATAATATCCTTGTGGAAAGCAAGCAGATTGAGGTGATCAAGAAACAGTTTACATCGATTACCGATGATAAGGGACTGCTCGTGCTGCTCCTCGTATGGGGCTTCGGCGGACTGCTCGAAGGTATGGCGGGCTTCGGAACGGCGGTGGCGATACCTGCTGCCATCCTCATCGGACTCGGCTTCAAACCGATGTTCTCGGCTCTGGTTTCCTTAATCGGTAATACCGTGGCTACGGGATTTGGTGCTGTGGGTGTACCGGTTACTACGCTCTGTAACGAGGTGGCTGAAAGCGGATCGGCTTCGGCGGCTCAGATTTGCGAGACTTCGGCATTCGCCATCATCCAGTTGTCACCTCTCTTTATCATCCTTCCTTTCATCATCCTGACGCTTACCGATAAGCACAATCTTATCAAGAATCTCATCATCGCCCTCTGGGTGGGCGGAATTTCCGTGGTTGTGCAGTTTATCTGTGGCTATTATCTGGGTTCGGAGACTCCAGCCATCATCGGTTCGTTGGCTGCCATTATTGCCATCATCGCATATGCCAAGGTATTTGCCAGAAAGAGTAAGGTGCAGGATAAGGAAACCTTTACGCTTGGAGAGAGTCTGAAGGCATGGAGCGTTTACCTCTTTATATTGATATTCATCCTGGTTTCTGGAGCACTCTGTCCTCCGGTCAATGCTTTCCTCAAGAGTCATCTGGTGAGTGCGGTTCATCTGCCTGTGCTCGACAGCACCTTTAAGTTTGGCTGGATTTCCAATGCGGGCTTGATGCTCTTCCTGGGTGCTACGATCGGTGGATTGATACAAGGGTTGAGCCTCAAGAGACTGATGGTGATTCTTGCCCGTACCACGGTGAATCTGCGCAAGACGGTGGTGACTATCTGTTCGCTGATAGCCCTGGCGAGTGTGATGAACTATTCGGGAATGATTACTTCCATCGCTTCCGGACTGGTAGCTGTGACGGGTGATTCCTATCCTTTGGTTGCTCCGATGATTGGTGCCATCGGAACTTTCGTAACGGGTTCTGATACCTCTTCGAATATTCTCTTTGCCAAGCTCCAGGCTCATGTTGCCAACCAGTTGGGCATGACGGGACAGAGTACATTCTTCGGTATGGAGGGCGGTCAGGAGAACTGGCTGGTTGCCGCCAATACCACGGGAGCTACGGGTGGCAAGATGATCAGTCCGCAGAGCATCGCCATCGCTACTGCAGCCTGCGATATGGAGGGAAAGGATGGAGAGATTCTCCGTTCGGCTATTCCATACGCCCTGTTGTATATCGTATTGGGCGGACTGATGGTTTACTTCGGTTGCTGATATCCTTTTTTTTATAAAACAAAACTGTCCTCATCTGTTATCTCAGATGGGGACAGTTTCCGTTTTATAAATTGACATTAAAACCTTAAATCATTTAAGCTTTCAATCTTTTAAGCATGTCTCTTCTCGTAGGCGAGACTGTGGTCGTGACGGTCGATATCATGCTTTGACTTACTCTTCACCACGAGCCATACACCCGAGAAAACGAGCAGGGCTGCTATCGCCTGCATACCCTTGAACACGGCGAGACCCACGATGACACTCACGCTCACCGATACCAATGGCTGCACATAATTATATACACTCACCACGGTAGGGCGCAGAGTCTTCTGACCAATCATCATGCAGATGTAGCCCAGATAAGTGCCGAAGAGAACCACGTAGCCCGTTTCCCACCAGGTGCTCATCGGAACGTTGGCAAAGTCGATACTCATCACGTGGCTGATGGTGAAAGGCCATATCAGGACGGTGGCCCAGAGAAACATCCACTTGTTGATGGTGAAGAGCGAATATTTAGACAGTAGGTTCTTGAAGAGCGAGAGGTAGAGCGCAAAAGAGAGCTGAGCCGACATACAGAGCAGGTCACCCCAGATGTTGCCCACCTTCGCATTGCCCGCCGTGGCACTCGTCAGGATGATGATGCAGGCACCCGCACAACCCATCAGCACGCCGAGCGCTTTCTTCCAGGTGATAGGTTCCTTCAGGATGAAGAAGGAGAGAATCATCGCAAAGATAGGCATCGAAGTAGTCATGATGCTGGAGTTGCTCGGAGAGGTCATGTTCAGTCCGATGGTATAAGAACACTGGTTGAAAACGAGGGCGAAAAGTCCTGCAGCAGCAAATTTGAAGATGTCTTTTACTGGTACATGCTCTTTTTTGGTGAAGAGGGACGTGAGCCAGAAGAGAATGGCACCGCCCAATACACGGAAGCTCACGAGGTCGATGCCATCGATGCCGTGGAGCATGGCATCCTTGCCTACGGGAGCCATCAGTCCCCAGAATGTACCAGAGCAGAAAAGACACAGGTGGGCGATGAGAGGTCGTTTGTTATCCATTTTTCTTTATTTATATTAAATTAGTCGATATTTATCGTTAAAATCGGGTGCAAAGGTACTAATTTTCAAGGAATTTTGCTATATTTGCGGTAGAAAATTTTAAAATAGGAGATATTCTTATGCAGAAATACGCTGATTATATCAAACAGATTGAGATAGACTCTCTCTGGAGTGGTACCAAACATATTCTTTGGAACCTCGACCGC
>USJD01000336.1 GCA_900554835.1 uncultured Prevotella sp.
AGCTTTAAAACCTCAAGCAAAAAATATAAAGCTTTTGCCCTTACAGGGCGTATTGGCTACATCCTTAAAACCCAGGGCGTTGCCCTGGGCTAGGAGCTTCTGCCCTTTCAGGGCGTGTGGCGTCAAGCAAATACATGATTAATGAGGGAGAAATGCACGTGATTCGGGACAAGGATGCACGTGATTCGGGACAACTATTGTTTTTCAGAGAAAAATGTTGTATCTTTGCATTGTCATTCAAAGATAGGCTGAATTAACCACTAAAAAACTGAGAGGCTACCGGGGAGTGCACACCGATGCCGATGAGTAACTTAAGGAAGCTGACCGATGAACCACAGAAAAAGAAACTGATTGTTGAACCATTAAAAAAAGAAAGGAAAAAGAAAATGAAAAAGGAAGTTTGGAAAACTATCTTGCAGGTGATTATCGCTGTTCTTACTGCCGTAGGCACTACGCTCGGCGTAACCAGCTGCATGTAGGCTGATTTGTTTAACCATTTTAAAAAAACGATTTAGATTATGAGTATTAAAGTAAAAGCAATTGAGCGCAACGTAGCGTTCGAAAAAGGTAAGCAAAAGTGGGCATTCGTGATGCAGGCTGAACTCTACAGCCAGCTCAACGCCACGAAAGTGATAGAAGAAGCAGCCGTTCGCAGCGGATTGCCTAAGGCGGTGATTAACGCCGGATGGTCGGCCATCGGCGAAGTGATTGCAGCATGGGCTACCGAGGGCCACAGCGTGGCTGTGCCAGGACTGGGAAGCCTCCGATTCGGTCTTAACTCTACCGCCGTAGAGGATGTAAACAAGGTGAGCGCTAACCTCATCACCCGCCGATACATCATCTTCGTGCCTAACACCGACATCAAGAAGGAACTCGAAGAGACTTCCGTCAACATCACCTGCTACGACCGCAACGGCAAGGTGGTGAAGCAGGTTACCTCTACCGATACGCCTCCTACTACCCCATCCGGAGGCGATAATCCATCCGGAGGCGATAATCCATCCGGAGGCGACACCCCATCGGGCGGCGATTCTACTGGCGGAACCGGAAGCGAAACCGGCGGCGATGGACTTGAATAAAAGGTGCTGAGCCTGAAAAGTAAAACCCTCCCCAGGTCTTAAAAAGTCCTAGGGAGGGTAAACTTTGTCTGGCAATTTAGATAGAAGGCAATTTACCAGACGTCCCGAACACAACATGCTAACCCACACCTTTCCCCAAGGAATCAGCATGTCGCTAACAATCCTTTGTGCCTCAAATAAATAACTGAGCCCACTTTAAAAAGGGGCATATTTTGAATCCAGTCTGACCTGTGTGGTCATTCTGAGTGAAACATAGCAATCGGCTCCGTAGGTGAATATCTTTCGAGAAATTGCCATGAAAGACCGAAAGTTTCTCTGATAGGCCCGAAAAGGGCAAATATCGATCTTTGAAATGTTGAAATCTGGAATATTACCATCCTTCGGAGGTTCATCCACATACATCTGCTATATGCATGCATACGATGTTTGAGCAAGCCCCTGTATCGGGTCTTGCCATTACGTGTATGAAAACTGTATTGGAACATGGCAGCTTCTACGTTATTCCGTTTATGCTGCTCCTCCAAAGGAAGGCTTTCTATCTGCTTCCTTAGCTGATAGGCTTTAATGTCTTTGTCTTCAAAGTAACGCCAACCGGTTTTGTTGTTCCATGGGATTCTCCATCGCTTTCTGGAGCCCTGCTTTGTGACGGCTTTGACGGCCTCATAGGTGTTGCCAGTAGCAATTTCCCTGATGGTCAGACCATCCTCGTCATGTGGTATCAGTTCCCATCTACAGCCACCTTGCATCTTACCTGTCTTGAGTTGCATGGCATTGTGATTCTTCGCAAACTCTCGATTGTCTGGACTTTGATATGCACCATCTGCATACAGATTTTCAATCGTAGAATCCGTGACACGTTCACTGTTTTCCACAGCCTCCTGAAGGAAATGGCAGTCTGCAAATACTGCTGTTTCAACCTGAACGGAAGTGATGATGTTAGGCTTGCCTTCCTCTACAGTCTCTGTGATATTGGTCACATAGCCTTGCACCTTCTGGTCGTTCTTGCTACGATAGGTTGCATCAGGATCGTTAGGATTCTGAAGACTGTCTGCCTTTACTTCCTTCTTGTCTCGAAGTACAGCTTTTCCATCCTTTACGACATACTGCTCATCGAACAGGCGTTGAAGAAGATCATGTGCAGGAGAAGTGGTAGGAAAAGCTGCCAGCATCTCCATGATGAAATTACCAATTCTGGCAAGATTGCTCTGAAGCGTATCAGAGTCAGAGCGGTAAACGGTCTTGGAGGAATCCTCTTTCAAGTATTCCCTTGCCCGCTCTTCCTGCTCTGGGGAGAGATCGGAAAGCGTGCATGTCTTGAGGAACTTGACCAAAGTTGTATGTATCAGTTCATAACGAGACTGGCGAGCGATATTGCTGCCGATAAGCTTACTGTCCATACGGACGCACTTGCCTGATATCTTGAGAAGACGTATCTGATTGCCGGCAAGCTGCTCAAAGCAGAGCTGCATCAGGTCAATGCCAGTTCTTTCCTGATATTCGCAGATGCGGCGGCGAAACAGATAATAGGTATCTATTGATGGAGTCACATCTGTCAGAAGTTCCATGCCGAGAGCCTTCCTGGTAAGAAGGTCAAACTCGCACTTCTCAAACAGATCCTCGTCGCTGCAGCCGAATCCCTCCTTCAAGACTGACATAGCCACGAGTATGCGGATGGAGGCATTTGGGCGGCCGCTCTTCTTGCCTTCAGGGAACAAAGGCTTGAATATCTCCTCGTCTATCTTGGTTGTCACGAGGCTATAGAACTGGTTATGCCATGCGTTGGGGTCAGAATACTTCTTTGAAGCACGACTTCCTAACTGCATTGAGGGAGCCGTGAATATATCTAACTGAGGATTCGGATCTGTCTTTTTAAACATAGTCATTCTGTTTGATTGATGGCGTAAAGATACGAAAAATATTCCAGATAACGACATAAATCAGAGATTATTTTCGTGAAATATAAACATTTTAAACAGGCCTTACTTTTTAAAGTGGGC
>USJD01000337.1 GCA_900554835.1 uncultured Prevotella sp.
CCGGTTCGACACTGCATTGGAGTTCGACTGTGCCGTTGTACTTAGCTTCTAATTTTTGCTTTAGTTTGGCTAACTGAGCAGAATCAAGAGTTGAAGCAGAAACTACTTCAGCCTTAAATCTTCTTTGTTTTTGGTCGGCAATATACTGATATTGATTAAAAATATCAGTGGCAAACTTTAAGCGTGCATTTTCAATAAGAAGTTTAACGAAATTTTCTTGGTTTTTATCACACATACCACTTAGAATTTTGGTGATAAAATCGCAAGATTCTTTCATGGATTGTACTTCAGCAGTCTGAACAATATGCGAATTTTCAATGGTTAAAGCCAGAGCTTGAAGAAACTTTCTCCAATCTTCTACTTTGCCATGTTCGCTTGCATAATCATATGCAGCTTCTGCATATGGTCGAGCAATAGTGGTACTGTCTGACATATATACAATCCTTAAAGATTATTCAAAGCTTTGTCAATCAAGGTCTTATCACTTGGATCTTCAAGCTTGCTTTCAATAATCTTCTGAGCCCCAGATACAGCCAACACTGAAATCTGACGACGCAGTTCTTCCATAGTGCGATTACGCTCAGCTTCAATTTCTGCTTCCGCAGATTTGATAATACGAACTTTTTCGCTCTTGGCTTCTTCTGCCGCTTCATCAATAATAATTGACTTACGCTTATTTGCAGAATCAATAATAGTCTGTGCTTGACCTTTGGCTTCGCTTACAATCTTTGAAGCATTGATCTTAGCCAACTCAAGTTCCTGAGACGCCTGCTTAGCAGAATTAATACTTTCAGAAATTTCGTTTTGACGTTCTGAAATGGCATTCATTAGCGGCGGCCAGATATACTTCATGCAGATAGCGACAAAAATCAAAAACACTATGATCTGCACAATAAAGGTCATATTGAAACTCACAATACAACTCCTTCATTTGTCTAAGTAATTATCAAAAGTTACAGCAAATTTTACTGCAACAACTGCCTTTACTTGGCTACTGCAAACATTACGTACATACCAAGACCTACTGCAATCATTGGGATTGCGTCAACAAGGCCCATTACAATAAAGAATTGAGTACGAAGAAGTGGCAACAAATCTGGTTGTCTTGCAGCACCTTCAAGGAACTTACCACCAAGAATACCAATACCAATAGCAGCACCGATTGCAGCAAGACCCATCATTAAGCCGGCAGCGATAAATAGATTTTCCATTAAATATCTCCTAGATTACTTAACTACTCTTCTTGTGTACTTGCCATAGACAAGTAAACAATTGTTAAAACCATAAATATAAAGGCCTGTAAGAAAATGATTAGAATATGGAACAGAGCCCACACCAAATCAACCACCCCACCAAGAGCGGCCCCCACAGGGAGCTTATCCCACATGACACTAAAGAGAATAGTGATCAATATGAAAATCATTTCCCCGGCATACATATTTCCGAAAAGTCGCAACCCAAGGGAAATAGGTTTGGAGAGGAGAGATACGCCTTCAAGTACCAAGTTTACAGGCATTAAGAATATAGAATTAAAAGGATGTAAGGTGTAATCCTTTATAAAACCCTTAATACCCTTATACTTAAAGGTGTAAATGAATATTAATACAAAGATTGAGCATGAAAGAGCCATAGTGATATTAACGTCGGCAGATGGTACTACACGTACGAAAGGAATCCCTATAGCTTTACAAATTTGTGGAATAAGGTCGACCGGAATAAGGTCCATTAGATTCATTAAAAACACCCAAGCAAACACAGTAAGTGAAAGAGGGGCAATCAATTTGTTTTTAACGCTAAAGATACTTTCTACAGAGTTGTTTACAAACTCAATAATCATTTGAATGCAAGTAACAAACTTGCCAGGAACGCCATCTTTTTTAGCAAATCTAACAGCTAAGCCAAAAAATAGGATAAAAAGAAAACCGAGAAATATGGATATAAAGGTGGAATCAATGTTTATTACATTAGCATCCCAAATTGGTTCCTTGGTGCCAGCTTCAACTACTGGTACACAAGTGCCACGCCCTAGATCTGAAACCATACAAGGTTTGGCATTTAGGTTACTCAAACACTGAGCTTCTGGAAGATGCTGCTCCTCAATACAGGCATAATATTGAGCTGCGCTATCTACGCTCTTACTGTTTTTAACTTCACCTGTTGTAAGATCTGCCTGCAGAAAATGCATATGGTGTTGTATGTATTCACTGCTGTTAAAACCTGAAGTTTCGGTCTTTGAACTTTCTTCTTCGTTACTCATTATAAAAACCTGTTAATACTGGTGGTTTAACACTATTAACAGTACCCATTGTGTTATAAACATCACTCCAAATGATATGAACAACACAAAATGCACTGTTGGAATAAACTTCAGCACCAAAACAAACAACGCTATTAAAAGAACAAACTTGAGAATAAAGCCGATAACAAAATCTGCTAAGACTAATCCTACAAATTGATCAGAACTCTTTCGTCCAAGGGCAAACAAGGTGTAAGCCGAAAAGGGAATTAAATAAATAATTCCTCCTAAGAAAGAGGACACAGCTGCGGATGCTGAAATCTTAAAATTCCACCCCAAAAATTGTTCCCCTACAAAGAAAAACAAAGCTTGAAGCACTACAACTATCAATTGAATAAGCACCAATCTGCGACCCATGGCCCAGGCTGAACGCTTATCGTGAGAATTCTCCATACCAGCACCTTTTGTCCTCAAAAGACATATAAGACAAAGGAAAAATTCCCCGAAGAACAACTAGTGTATGTCTTCAATTTAAAGCATTTAAATTGATAAATCAACACTATCGTACAAATCACGTAAAATCGATTGTACCAATGCAAAAACAGCATGAAAATCGAGTGTACCATTGCAAATACAACATGAAAAATAGAGTAGAGATTTTACCCCCTCTCACCACACTGTACGTGCCATTCGGCTTACGGCGTTTCCATCCGTAATTATGCGAGCTCCTAAGAGCTAGCATATAAACATCTATAAGGTCCCCCCTCTCAACTGAGAGTGTCTTGTTGGATAGACTTGCGGGAGTAATATTACTCTTG
>USJD01000338.1 GCA_900554835.1 uncultured Prevotella sp.
TGGGAATGTATGTTCTCAAGGATGGTGATGGTGGGGCATGCTCCACAAGAACTCATTGACTTTATCGGATATAATCCCGTAATAGAGTTGAGTGATAAAATCTCGGCAGAAGAGCAGATAGCTGATGTCATAGAACATATTGAGGACTACCAGCCTCTTGTGGATAAAAATCATGAAACGGCAGAAAGGCTTGGAAGCTGGGATGGGAGAATGAAATGGTTGATGGGAGAATTAGAAAAAGATTATAGATTAAAGAAATAAGTATAAATTATGATACCAAAAATAATTCATTATTGCTGGTTTGGGCGTGGACCGTTGCCTGAACTTGCACAGAAGTGCATTGCTTCTTGGAAGAAGTATTTGCCTGATTATGAAATTAAGGAGTGGAATGAGGATAACTTCGATGTGAATGTCATTCCTTATACTGCTGAGGCGTATCAAGCAAAGAAATATGCCTTTGTGAGTGATTATGCTCGTTTCTGGATTCTTTATCAATATGGAGGAATCTACTTTGATACGGATGTGGAGGTGATTCGACCTATTGATGATATTGTAGAAAGGGGAAACTTTATGGGTTTTGAAACTGATCCCAAACCTCAGTTGAAGGAAGATGCGAGCGAAGCGAGCGTTAACCCTGGCCTCGGCATGGGGGTAGCCCCTGGCCTCGGCATTATTAAAAAGATGCTTGATTATTATGAGGGTAAGCATTTTGTGCATGAAGCAGTAATGAAAAATCAAATAACCGTGGTGCATATTGCAACACAGGTGCTCCGTGAAAATGGTTTGAAGAATGTGGCTGGTATACAGGAAGTAGCTGGTTGCTTTATATATCCTTCAGAGTATTTTTGTCCTATCAATGTGACAACAGGTCGTATTCATGTGGAAAAGAATACTCGAACGATACACCATTATGCAGGAACATGGGTTGACAAGAAATTCTCGATGAAAGAATTAATCAAGCGAATAATTCCTGAAAAAATATTGCTTTCCTTGTTTGCAATGAAAGCTAAACATAAAAATAAATAAACGATGAAAGGTATTGCGCGTTTTTTCACACTTTATTGGATTATCTATTTTCCTACATGTATAGCCTATAATGATTTACCTGGTTTTTCCAGTGTTGATGAGGCGATGACGGTTTTATTGCTGATATACACATTATGGATGTATAGTCATAATCGCAGTATAAATAAGCGACCATGGAAAGAGTTTACAGTTTGTATAAGTCTGATTGTTTTTTATACAGTATATTCTCTTCTTTTTGGCGCTAATGTTTCTGGGGCAGTTTGGCTTGATTTAATGCAGGAAATCCGCCCATATGCAATTATATATTGTACGTGGATATTGAATCCTCGCTTTACAAAGAAGCAAAAGAAATGGATGTTAGGTACAATGGTTATAACTTTATTCTCTTGGATTTTCTATCATCCGCAGGCCTTAGATACTCAGGTTGAAGCAGAATTCCCAGTTCTTGGTCAACTTGCTATATGTACAGGTATGTCGTGGTATCTTTTTACTAAAGAGACTAAACGAAACCGAAATATCGCTCTTTTGTTAGTTTTTACCGGTATGTTGGCACCTAAATTTAAATTTATAGGTGAGGTCGTTTGTTTTATTGCGTTTGTGTTTTATGTAAAACAGCGTTTGAATTTCAAATCACCAAAAACTATGATATACGTAGTTTTGTTGGTAACTGTCATATTGATGGTAACATGGACAAAATTTGATGCTTATTATGTTTCTGGATTAAGCAACGATGAATTAGCTCGTCCTATGACTTATAAAACTTCGTTACGAATCCTATGGGATTATTTGCCATTCGGTTCTGGCATGGGATCTTTTGCATGTAATGGTGCCTGGAAGTTTTATTCTCCTTTATATTATAAGTATAATTTAAATGGTATCTGGGGATTGGATGAAAGTGGAGGTTTTATCTGTGATGCCTATTATCCAACTTTAGCGCAGTTTGGTATCGTGGGTGTCTTTTTCTTCTGCTGGTTCTGGAAGCGTCGTTTGGCTGCTTTTGATATTATTGCAGATATGCGCTATTATCGTGTAGCTATGATAACTTTCTGTTGTCTTGCTATTGAGCAAACGGCAGACTCCTCCTGGCTCTCAGGTAAGGGTATGGCATATTGTATGCTGATAGCACTGTGTTTGAATGCCAATAGAAACATGATGGAACAGAGAAGGAGAGAGGAAATGAGGAAAAAGATGTTAGAAAAGCGACGTATGGCAGAAAATAGTGAAAATGAACAACTGAAATTGGCAGAGAATATTAAATCATGACAAAAGTTTTAATGGTCGGCTCTGCCGAACAGAGTGGTGGAGGTGTGGCGAGTGTGCTGCGCCTGATGAAGACGATGCCTTTCTGGGAAAAGTATCATTGTGGATGGCTTGGTACGCAGATACAGAGAGGATATAGCGTGAAATTGTGGTATGCGTTGAAGGCTTACCTCAAGGCGCTGTTTACGATATGGCAGTACGATATTGTGCATTTCCATACGGTGCCTGACAAGATTTGCCTGATTATTCAGATGCCTGTACTCCTATTGGCTTTGCTTGGCAGGAAGAAGATTATCATGCATATCCACATGGGGAATCAGTTGGAGGATCATACGCATAATAAATTGTTTATATGGTGTCTGAACCGAGCAGATTGTGTGGTACTGCTGGCAAAGAAGTGGCAGAAGTGTTTTGCTGAGTGGTTTCCTACTGTGAAAGCCAAGACTGCTGTTGTCTATAATGCCTGTGCTCCTACTCCTGCCGTGGATTATTCTATCAAAGAAAAGAGTATCATTTTCGCAGCTCATTTGGATGAAAATAAACGTGCCGATTTGTTATTGCAAGCCTGGAAAGTTCTCTCTTCTGATTATCCCGATTGGTATGTTACCATCATGGGTAATGGTGATGTAGAAGGATATAGCCATTTATGTCATGAAATGGGATTGGACGATAGTGTGACCTTTACTGGTTATATCACAGGCAAGCAAAAGGAGGATGTTTGGAACAAAGCAAGCATCTATTGTATGTGCTCCCGCC
>USJD01000339.1 GCA_900554835.1 uncultured Prevotella sp.
TACGAAAAATAAGATTACATATAGTACCATACTCGTTTATTCTTCTGTTTCTTCGATGGATGAATGATGTTCATTTGTATTTCTTCCAATGGTATTGCTGTTTGTAGATGTACTGTCCACAGCAATGGAATCTGCATTGTTCGATTGTATCTCCACGGTTGCAGGATATTCTTCTGTTTCTCTCGCCCAAGCTGCCCTTGCCTTGTCAGCACTCCTCATGGCATCCAATGTGGGTGGCGTGTAGGTCTTATCCTTGCAAGAAATTAGCAATATGCCAGCCAATGCCATCATGATGGTGTTTTTTGCTTTCATGCTCATAACTATTCTTTTATGTCAAAGATGTAATGTTTCTTGGCAGAAACAAATAATGGTAGGCTCACGCCCTTGGGGGAGAATGAGCCTACCAGTCGTTCACTTTCTACTTGTCATCCACATCTTGGTCATGTCGATACTTTTTTTGTTTCACATTTTTATATGCGCTTGCTGTAGGCATAGATAAACACTCCTTGGTCGTTCTTCTTGGTATGCAGTCCCTTCCGTTGTTTGAACATGATGAGACCTGCACCCGTAGTGATTGCCACGACCAACACTATCAGTCCTGCAATGATACCCATCAGACAGTAGGCGGCAATGAAGCCGATGATGGCTCCTCCTGCCGTGGCTGCTGCCCAATAGATGTACCGCCCCTGTATTCCCATGAATTCAAGGGGCTTCTGGAGTCCCTTGAACAGTGGGTAGTCGGGGTAGCGGATTTCCTGTTCTTCTCTTGCCATTCTTCACGTCGTTTCTCTATTACTGAATATGCACTGAATAACTCTCACTCGTTAGTTGGTCACACCGAAGAACAATGGCAATGCCTGTGCTGCTGCCACAAGGAAGATACATGCTCCTACAATCATCATGATCTTTTTCTTGACGTCCTGCTCCTCGTTGTTCATAGCGATGTAAACGCTGATGGCACCCACTACGGCGACAACACCTGCAATGGCATAGCAGAGTTTGACCACGATAGGTACGTACTTGGCAATTTCCTCCGTCACTGTTGTAAGCGCAGTGGTACCTGCCGTGTAGTCACCTGCCGAGTTCTGCGCCATGGCAATGCCACCGCCCACAAGGAGCATCAATGCCAATGTCTTCAAGCGTCCTGAAGAGAGAACGCTCTTGGCGGTCTTCTTCAGATAGTTCGTTGTTTTCTTAAACATTCTTTCTTGTTTTACTTGTTAATGATTCGTTTGGCAACACCTTATTATAATTATATAGAAAGGTGTTGTCGCTTTCACATGATATACTCTTCTGCAGTTGAGTCTTAAATCTGGTAGCCAAAGAATGCCGGGAACAGGATGGATGCGCCTATCATAAACAGACAGGCTCCTATCAGCGTCAGTATGGACTTGGTAACTCCATCTTCCCCTGTGTTCATCTTGATGTATATCTGCAAAGCGGATATAATCACCATCACAGCAGCGACAGCGTATGTCAGATACAGCACATACAGCATCATCGTCACCACATAGTCGTGCATCCCTGCCAGTGCGTCTGCTCCCCAGCTATAGTCCACATTACCGCATTTGGCTGATGCTGACAGGGGGAGCAGCGCAAAGACAAAGGAACTTACTACATTCTTTATGATATGGCTAAATTTCATCCTTGATTGGTATTGTTTTGATGTTTGGTTGTCCTGGCTTTGTCTCGCCTTGTCTCAATAGGCTCTCCGTGAAGTCGTCCTGCCAGAGTCCGTCTATCCATATGGGAGAAGTGGACTCCATCTGTCCATCCATCTTTTCCTGCAACGACTCGGCTGCGTTCTTCGGCTTCTGTTGGTTGACATCATTTTCATCGTCTTCATCAACATCTTCTCTGCCAGAAGAATCCGTATCAGGAGAACAACCATTCGTTCCGTTACACTCTGTTCCCATGCCATAGTCCTCATCGTATGATGTGCCGTCTTGGAAGCTCGTGTCGTATTGCTTGTCGGCAACGCTAAAGCCACCATTGCTTTCGTTGACGGCTACTGCGGCTTCCTCTTCCGTTATGTTGCTGATGTCAAACACTTCCTCGTTGCTCTTGGCTTCTTCCTTCTTACCATACAGGTCTCTGGTTATCATCACCGCATAGTAGATGGCGTATGCAATGGTAAGGCTGATTGCGAATATCAAAAATGGACTCATATAATACTTTGTTTTATTGATGATTTATACTCTATGCAGTGGCAAAAGTGCCAGTTGCGAGTGCAAAGTAAAGAGTAAAATCCGACATAAAAGAATTTTGTAAAGTATGGCCATCAAAGTTTAAGATATATTCAAATTATAATTATATATCATACTCTCAATCATACTTTAAACTCCAGATTCCCTCAGCTTTCACATTTTTGGGCAATGGTGTATTGTTCCACACTGGTTTCATGTCCAAACGTATAATTTCGTTCTTTCATTTTTCATCGAATAGACTGATTTCACTATAAAAATAGCCATTATTCGTTAAAAATATCTATAATTATGATAATTTTCAGTTATCAATATTGATAATCGAAATAAAAGTATTACCTTTGCACCATCAAAATATGGCTGAATTTATATGAATATAACATCCGAAGACGAAGCTCTACTCGAATTATATGAAAATGGCAAGACATCAGACAAGAGATATAGAAGATTACCGATTCAAGTGATAAAGGGGTACAAGAAAGCTGTTGATTACATGCGGGCTGCTCAACGAATCGAAGACCTCTTCCGTTTAAAAGGATTGAATTATGAAGCGTTGCATGGTGACAGGAAAGGACAAGAGTCTGTACGTTGCAATGATACATGGCGATTGATCTTCAAAAGTTCTCCTCTCGATGGAAGCATTGTCATTACAGAAATAGAATTATTAGAAATATCACATCATTATGACTAAGTTTAGTTTCAATCAGGCAGTACCATTTGAGGCAACTCATGTGGGAGAGGTGATTAAGGACGAACTCGCTGCTCGTAATATGAAGCAGAGTGAATTGGCCGAACTCACTGGTATACAGAAATCTATTCTGAATGACAATG
>USJD01000340.1 GCA_900554835.1 uncultured Prevotella sp.
CCTCCACAGTAACGTCCGCGATATATTTGCCCAAGATGTCAATACGATGATCACCGGTGATAATTGTAGGTTTAGGGCCGAAGAGCACCTTCTTGCCAATAGTACACGGTGCATCCGTACAATAGATAGTACTCCCTTTAGGAATCGAAGTACCATCTCCTACCGAGAGGTTCCACAAGCCCTTGATATCCGACGACATCGGGCGGATATATACCCCCTTTCCACAGTGCTTCATGCAGCGCTTCCATACGGGCGCCCACATCTTGTCCCAAAGATACGAAGGCACAAGACTTATCTTTTGTAGTAAGATTAAAAAGTGATTTGACATATTACACGAATAAACTTAATACCTGCTCTATTACAGGAGCCATATCGTAGTATTTGTATTGCGCCAATCTTCCACCAAAAATAACATCTGTCTCTTTTTCTGCGAGTTGACGATATTGTTCTGCAAGCAAGTTATTACGCTCATCATTTACAGGATAATAAGGTTCCATACCTTCTTTGTATTCCGTAGAATACTCTTCTGAGACAACCGTCTTTGGACAATTATATACATCTTGACCGAACATCTCAAAATGCTTGTGTTCAATGACTCTTGTATAAGGAACCTCATGGCTGGTATAATTGACAACCGCATTTCCCTGATAATTTGGAGTATTCTCTATACGAGTCTTAAAACTAACAGTTCGCCAGTCCAACTTTCCTAATGAATAGCCGAAGTATTCATCAATAGCTCCTGTATAAACCAACTTATCAGCATATTTCTTCCAGTCCTTATACTCTGAATGGAAGAAATCCACACCAGTCTCACATTCTATACCTTCCAGCAAACCATCAATTAATTGATTATATCCTCCAATAGGGATACCCTGATATTTATCATTGAAATAGTTATTATCGAATACCCATCTCACAGGCAATCGCTTAATGATAAAAGCAGGCAATTCCGTACACTTCCTACCCCATTGTTTCTCGGTATATTCCTTGATCAATTTCTCAAAGATGTCTTTACCCACCAAGCACAGGGCTTGTTCTTCCAGATTCTGAGGCTCACGCCCATTCAATGCTGCTAAAGCTTCTTTCTTCTGCTCTTCTATCTTAGCTTTTGCCTCTTCTGGGGTCAATACTCCCCACATCTGGTAGAAAGTATTCATATTAAAAGGAAGATTATAGAGCTTACCTTTATAATTAGCTACAGGGCAATTGGTATAGCGATTAAATTCCACAATAGAATTAACGAAATCCCAAACTTTTTTGTTAGAAGTATGGAAGATATGAGCACCATACTGGTGAACATTGATACCCTCCACTTTTTCACAATAGACATTTCCTCCTAAATGAGGTCGCTTATCTATTACCAAACATTTCTTACCCGTTTTTTTAGCCAGATAAGCAAACGTTGCTCCGAACAAACCAGAGCCCACGATTAAATAATCATATTTCATAGTCATCAAACTAAAGTTTTATAAATATCATGAAAATCCTCAACTCTTCGGTCCCATGTGAGCATTTCCTCAACCCACGCCTTAGCCTTTCTTCCTATTTCCTTCAATTCTTGAGGATGTTCGTATGCCCAGAATAATTTCTCAGAAAAACGATTCATCGTTTCAGAATAAGAATCAGCCACATCAACTTTCAGCAATATTTCATCAGAGAACACATCCTGTCCGCCTGCATTAAAACAGATAGATGGGCATCCCAAGGCACAAGCCTCCAACACCGACATCGATCCCGAATCACGGAAAGCAGGATATACACTTAAAGAACAATTAGCCAACATTTTCAATAGTTCTGAACGCTGGATAAATGGAATCAACGTCACATGATTCTGAAGCCCCAACTCATCAACCCAGCCCATAACTTTCTTCTGCTCCTCTTCAAAACGAATACCGATAAGTTTAATACTCCATTTTTGCTGACTTTTAGCACTCAACTTATCCATCAAAGCCACTTTTGCAGCTTTTAAGAAAATATGAATACCTTTCCAGTCCCATGCTTTACCAGCATAAATCATTTCAAAAGTATCCTGAGTTTCGTTTTGCGAAATATCAGCGAAATCCTTTTTGTCGAAAGCAATAGCAGGCATCAGCTCCAAACGGCTTTTGTTCCCGTAAGGTTTTAGCCGATTCAAGTTCTCTTTGCAAGAGCATAGTATCACCTTGTTATTTTTCTTACGAGTATTAAACCACTTGAAAATTTTCAGATCTTTTCCTTTCTGCCGTATGCCCTCCTTTTTCACTGTATTAGGTTCCAAATCTTCCCAAAAAGCAGGAGCAATACATTCAGCACCACCAATTGGTCCCATCACAAAAGGAATATCGAGCCAAAAACCAGGAGAAGGAGTACGATACTGATTAAAAGTCAGATGATGGAAAATATCAAAATGATAAATCTTATTCATTTTCCTTACGAATTTTCTAACCAACCATTGCCACAGCAAGTAGTTGATTTGCTCTCCCCAATTACTTTGCATTTCATTCTTATAAAACATCCAAGAAGGAATATCATAATATAAGAAATGTATATTCGCAAGAGAAGAATCGTTAGCTAAAGCTTTTTCAATCTTCTCTTTACACCGAGATCTTGTCAGTACGAAAATTTGGTCTTCTGGATATTTTCGCGCCATCGTGGTAGGAACCATCCAGCCCACACCATATTCACTACCTGCCCCTGGTTCACAGGCGTAAGCAGACATTAATATTTTAAGCATAAAATTGAGATTTATCTATGATTCAAGTTATAGTTTTTTATATAGTTCATCAACACTCTCACTTATTTTCTCTGGCGAGAAAGTTCTTTCTCCGAAGCTCTTGGAATATTCAGCCATATCCCTACGAAGGTCTGGCGACTCCATCAGTTTCCGAAGCTGCATGGTAAGAGCATCAGCATCATCAAATGGAAAAGTGAGGCAGTTCTTACCTTCTTCAATAACATCAGGCAGACCACCCACAGGAGTACTTACCACAGCAACACCTCTTGCCCAGGCTTCCAACACCACCATAGGGAAACCCTC
>USJD01000341.1 GCA_900554835.1 uncultured Prevotella sp.
GCCGGCACTTCGAGTGCAGGGTAAGAATCTGGTAGATGCCAATGGTAAGACTGTTGTCTTGCATGGTGTGATGGATACGCCGAACCGCTACTTCAATGGGTGGAGATGGCAACAGTGGAAGCCTAACTATTCGGAAGCCGACATCAAGCCTTGCCTGGAATACTTCTCCAAGCTGTTTTCGGCTATTACCGACAAGGAGCAGGGGGCTTACTGCACCGTGTTTCGCCTGCACATGGATCCCTGCTGGACCAACGACCCATCGAAGAAGGCAGAGAACGAGGCAGATATCTCGGCTTTCAGCCCGACTCGCTACAAGATTTTTCTCCAGAAGCTCTATATCCCCCTCATCAAGGATGCCATCGCTCACGGACTCTATGTCATCGTGCGTCCACCGGGCGTATGTCCTCATGACATCAGTGTGGGTGACAAGTACAATCGCTATCTGAAGACTATATGGAAGGCCTTTGCTGCCGATGAATACATCAAGCAGAATTCGGGATTGATCTCCATCGAACTTGCCAACGAGCCGGTGAGAGTACACCTCGCTGATGGCACGAATTCAGACAAGGCATTGCGCGATTTCTTCCAGCCTATATTGGATGACATCCGTGCCCAAGGTTTCAAGGGCATCGTCTGGGTGCCGGGTGCGGGCTATCAGAGCCAGTATCAGAGCTATGCTAAGTTTCCCGTAAAAGACAGCGAGAACAACTTCTCTTATGCCGTGCATGTGTATTCCGGTTGGTATGGCAACATGACCGACAAGAGCTGCGATCATCAGACCTTTATCCGCAACTTCAAGAGTCAGGTGCCTATGGTTACCAGTAAACCTATCATGGTAACAGAGATTGATTGGAGTCCGGAAGATCCCGACAGGGCGAGCGAAGGTCACTACAACGAGTGGGGACAGTGGACGCAGCCTAACCTGGGCAGCTGGGCAACAGCATCTACCTCGAAATGGGGATTGGCATGGAAGGCTGTGCACGACTATTACGGCAACATCGGAATGACGATTACTCATCCACAGGAGTATTACGATATTGATGAATATCTTAAGACGGGCAAGGTGATTCCGGGCTTCCAGAATGCCAAGAAGCACAATCTCTTTGAAGAGTGCTGCGGCTATGCCTGCATGAATTGGTACAAGGAATGGTATCTGCAGCAGGTGGGAACAGGAATTGAGCAAACCGTGAGTGATGCCGAAGTCATCGCTACCTATTATTATAATGTGGCTGGCGAAAAGGTGAACAAGCCTCAAAAGGGCATCTATATCGTAAAGCAGATTTTCAAGGACGGAAAGAGCCGTTCTTATAAGGTTTGCTATTAATGGAAACTAACAATTTAGATTAAAGGTTTTTGAAATGAAACGATTTACAATTGTCGCATCCTTCCTCATGCTTCTGTGCCTCCAGATGGCGGCACAGACCTGGGAAGAGATAAAAGTGGCGGACGGCAAGGGACACTTGCATTCCCAGACTTCTGCTCCCGACCCCAATTTTCAGATTTATCTCTGCTTCGGACAGTCGAACATGGAGGGTAATGCTGCCATCGAGGCACAGGATAAGACGGGTGTGAACCCTCGTTTCATGGCAATGTACACCCTCGATAATGCCAATGCCGGATGGACAAAAGGCAAATGGCATACAGCTACTCCGCCTCAGGCTCGTCCTTACACCCGTCTGTCGGTAGTAGATTATTTCGGAAGAAAGATGGTAGATAATCTGTCTGACGAGGTGAAGGTGGGAACCATCACCGTAGCTGTAGGCGGTGCAAGCATCGATCTTTTTGATAAGGATAAGTATCAGTCTTATCTCAATGATGCCAATACTGCCGACTGGCTCCGCAATTATGCTAAGGAGTATGGTGGTAATCCATACGGCCGACTTATCGAATTGGCTAAGATTGCACAGAAGAGTGGTGTCATCAAGGGTATTCTCCTGCATCAGGGCGAAACCAATAACTGCGATCAGACCTGGCCTTCTAAGGTAAAGAAGATTTATGAGGATATGCTTGCTGATTTGGGACTTGATGCCAAGGATGTGCCTCTGCTCGTTGGTGAGTTGGGACAGAAAGACCAGAACGCTGCCTGCTGGGGACATAATGCGATTATCGACAATATCACAGCTACGATTCCTACGGCTCATGTCGTTTCTTCCAAGGATTGTCCTCTGCAGAGTGACCGACTCCATTTCACAGCAGAGGGCTATCGTATGTTTGGTAAGCGTTATGCCGACGTGATGCTCGACATCCTGGGTGTTACTCCTGCCGAGAAGCGCAACTATTTCATCCGTTACGAGAGTACGGCTGGCGAAAACCTCTGGGACCGTCAGGCAATCTATACTTTGCCTCAGGCTTTAGAGAAGGGTGCCAGATATTCACTTACCATGAAGGTGAGAACTTCTGCTGATTGCGAGAATCTGGGCTTTTGGCCAATCTGGAATGCAAGCGACAACAAGAACCAGTGGGGTGGAAGTGCTGATGTGCAGTATCTGGCTGCCTATCCTGTTGAGGCTGGCGACTGGAAGACGCTGACCTGGAATTTCACTGCCAACTTCACCTTGGATACTTTCCAGTTTGTATTTGGCAAATATGGTGGCATACTCGATATTGACGACCTCGTGCTGGTGAAGGAAGGAACATCCGAGAACCTCATTGCCAATGCCGATTTCTCGGCCAAGCATATTCAGGGCTGGAGTACCAACTCGAATGGACCAAGCTTTTATCTTGCCAACGATGCCAATATAGCTTCTGGCATCGAAAAGCCAGCTGTGGCAACCATGAAGAAGTCTGCGGATAAGGCTTACTACACCCTTCAGGGTGTAAAGGTTCTTCGTCCTACCAAGGGCATCTATATTCATGGCGGAAAGAAAATCGTGATAAAATAATATGTATTTTTTCTAATTTAATGTCACATTTGCCACGCTCGTCTTAACTCTTTGATTATTAGAGGATAACGGGTGGCAATAAGGGGCGTTTTTA
>USJD01000342.1 GCA_900554835.1 uncultured Prevotella sp.
CCACGGCTTGGGTGATTGAATCGATGAGAGCAGGAGAATCTATCACTCTGATTTCGTACGACTGCAGGTTCTGCCCGTTTGGCGCATGGATGCCGCATTTCAGAATCTCGTTCAGGGTATCGCGGCTAATGACGGAATCCTTGTAAGCACGGATGCTTCTGCGACTCATCATCAAATCGGTTACCACACTTGCAGAGTCAACGCTGGTCATTGCCTCCGGCTGTCTGTTCTCATTGCAGGCAGTCAACATCAGTGCAGCTGCCAATCCTAAAAATATCTTCTTCATATTATTCACTGTATGATTAAACTTCATATTATTCATTGTATGATTAAACCTATATTTCAATTAGTATATACCCATGTAGCACTATTAGTATCTATCCATGTAGCGTTATTAGTACATACCGTGCAAAGATAGCAACAAACATTGATATCCAAGAAGATACGTTATGATTTTTAAGAGTTTTTATCGGTCTCTCTGCCATTCTTTTAACAAGTATATATCATAGCCAAACATTTTCCACCTATTTTGCTAGAATTTCCCAAAAACTTCGTATCTTTGCAATGGCTTTATGCAAGATAAGCTGTTTATAAAATCATCAAACGTAGAATTATGGAAAGAAAAAGTTATTCTATAGATATAAATCGCATTGCACAATATGCCATGTATGCATATTGCATTTTCGCATTGTTTTCGCTGGCATTTTCTGTTTGCGGACAAGCGGGCTTATCCTTCAGAACAAGTCCCATCCTGATTCCAATAAGTCCCATCCTGGTTACCATCAAGCAACTGGTCTTGCAGCTCGCCCCTCTAGCTTTATGGGGAATATTCCGCTACACGCTACCGGCAGGCGTAAAATTGCTACGACGCTGCAGCGAGTTGATGGTACTTTACTATGTGCTCTCATTCATCCTGGGCCAATGCTTCAATCTTCATCTCGTAACGATGATGCAGAACGGACAGATTAACCTAATGGCTTCCATACTCACCTGGACAGAAAGCACGATGGGCCTGATTTCCGTCATCGCCTCCCTGGTAGCCGGCTGTCATCTGTGCAGCAAGCACAGGGGCAACATGCGCAAACTGGGCATAGCCCTTGTCCTGGTTTTCATCGCATGGCTGCTATGCTCGAATCTCCTCCCTGCGGCAGTGTTTTATCTGGCAGGCAACACCCGGCAGGCTGCCTTCACCTGCGTGAATCTCATCAGTATGATAACAACAACATCGGCTTATATATACGCTTACTACATGATGTATCGGGCGATAAAAACTATAGGATGTTTCGGGCAATAAAACTAAATAAATACAAATTCTCGGATATACAGATTATAGAAAGGTTATCAGTTTTACAGAAAGTGTTATCAGTTCTACAGAAAGAAATTTGCAATGCACTGCAAATTTCACCCAGAAACATAAGAAATTTGCAATACACTGCAAATTTCCCGAAAAAGTTTCGTATATTTGCAGCGCATTTCATTTTTAGCAATCAAGATAGAATGCAAAATGAATAGCAAAGTGAATAAATAGAACATAAAGAGAATATGATAGAGCGCAAAGAATACATGAATCTCCTGGAGAAATGGAGAGACAAGAAGGCCATCAAGGTAGTAACAGGCATACGACGCTGTGGCAAGTCATCGCTGCTGAGAATGTTTAGGGAGAAACTTCTCTCGGACGGAGTATCCGAAGAACAAGTACAGAACCTCAACTTCGAGGATCTCGACAACGAACCGTTCCTCGACTATAAAATTTTATACGCGCACGTAAAGCAGAACCTGTGCCCAGACAAGATGAACTATCTCTTCTTTGACGAGATGCAGATGGTGGAAAATTTCCAGAAAGTGATAGACAGCCTGTTTCTGCTAGACAACGTAGACATTTACGTTACTGGCAGCAATGCCTACCTGCTCTCTGGCGAAATAGCCACCCTGCTCACCGGAAGATACATCGAAATCAAGCTCTTCCCTTTCTCCTTCCGAGAATTCATGCAGACGCAGCCTGCCCATACTTCCCGAGAGCTCGCCTATCGCCAATACATCGAACTGGGTTCCTTCCCATACATTCCCCAAATCAGCCAAGACCGAGAGATGGTGCGTGAATACCTGTCAGGTCTCTACAACACCATCGTACTGAAAGATGTGGTGAGCCGCAAAAAGATAACCGATGTGATGATGTTGCAAAGTGTGGTAAGATTCCTTGCTGACAATATAGGCAACATATCCGTAATCAAGCGCATCAGCGATACCATGACCTCGCTGGGCAGAAAGACTACATCTCATACGATAGAAAACTACGTCTCTGCCCTCACCGACAGCTATATCTTCTACCCAGTGCAGAGATATGATGCCAAGGGTAAGCAGCTATTGAAGACTGGACAGAAACTTTATCTTGCCGACGTAGGTCTGCGCCAAGTCATCAATGGCACCAAAGGTGGCGACTTGGGGCACGTACTGGAGAACATCGTGTATCTGGAACTAGCACGACGAGGCGGAGAAATCTATGTAGGCAAAGCCGGTGATGCAGAAATAGACTTCGTGGTAATCATTGGTGAACACAAGGCATACTATCAGGTATCGCTCAGCGTAAGGGATGAGACCACGATGCAGAGAGAATTGGCACCCCTGAAGTCCATCTCCGACAATTTTCCAAAATATCTGCTCACCCTGGACAACGACCCCGTCCAGTTTCATGATGGAATCAAGCAAGAATATGTGCTCGACTGGCTTATGGAATGCTATGATTCGCCTAAAAGAATGCAATAATTCGCCTAAAAAATAAGACTCACATAGAAAAGCAATGATGGAAAAGAATCAGATTTTTGAAAATATTATGAGCCGTACATCGGTGAGAAGTTATACAGACATGCCACCGCTCGCCATCGTGGTTTGCGGATGCCTTGACAAGACGCTGGAAGGCACAGAGCAGGAGTTCTGGATTCAAGACTGTTCGGCAGCCACGGAGAACATCCTGCTGA
>USJD01000343.1 GCA_900554835.1 uncultured Prevotella sp.
GTCGTGCTGGATATGCCCTTGTTGGATACCCAAAAAATCGGGATCTCACCGGGACACTGATCGCCGACATCGTTTTGCAATTGCTCAGTTATGTGGCTCAGAACAATATGTCAGTGCTTGATGTTAAATTGCCAGACTTACAGCATTTCTCGGCATCTATCCATGATGTTGGGGTGGGAGCCCGTACACAGGCCCGTATCCTGAGTGGCATACGCTCGTTCTATCGTTTCTTGGTTCTTGATGGTTATCTTAAGGATGATCCTACCGAGTTGTTGGAAAATCCACAGGTGGGTCTGCACTTGCCTGAGTATCTGACAACTGAGGAAGTAGACCAACTGGAAAATGCTATCGACCTAAGTAAATGGGAGGGGCAACGCAACAAAGCCATTATTGAGGTACTCTTCTCGTGTGGCTTGCGTGTGAGCGAGCTTGTCAATCTTAAGTTGAGCGATCTTTTTGAGGAGGAGAAATTCGTTCGTATATTGGGAAAGGGAAACAAAGAACGGTTGGTTCCTATCTCGCAGAAGGCATTGGATGAATTGCATGCCTGGTATGGCGACCGTAATAAGATGAATATCAAACCGGGTGAGGAGGACTATGTTTTCCTCAATCGCAGGGGCGCTCATCTTACTCGTACCATGATTCTGATTATGATCAAGCAGTATGCAATTATGGCTGGCATCACCAAGACCATCTCGCCCCATACTTTGCGGCATAGCTTTGCCACAGCATTGCTCAAGGGAGGTGCCGACCTGCGAGTCATACAAGCCATGCTTGGCCATGAGGATATAGGAACGACAGAAGTTTATACTCATCTGGAGGATTCCGACCTCAGAAAAGCCATCTTGGAGCATCATCCTCGCAACATCATGTATGATAAGAATCAAAAAACACAACTTTTTTGAGCAAACACATCGGTATGTGGAAAATAATGCGTAACTTTGCAGCCCGATAAATATTATATATATAATAACCAAGATTTTAACAAGAAAAAATATGGCATATTTGTTTTCATCAGAATCAGTTTCTGAAGGACATCCAGATAAAGTGGCTGATCAGATTTCAGATGCATTGCTTGACCAGTTTTTGGCTTACGATGACCACGCTCATTGCGCCATCGAAACCTTTTGTACTACAGGTCAGGTAGTAATCATGGGTGAGGTTCGCTCTAACGTTTATGTTGATTTGCAGAACATTGCCCGCAAGACTATCAAGAAAATCGGTTATACCAAGAGCGAATATCAGTTTGACGGCGACTCTTGTGGTGTGCTTACTGCTATCCATGAACAGAGCGATGATATTAACCGCGGTGTAAGTCGTGAGGAGGATGAGAATCAGGGTGCAGGCGACCAGGGTATGATGTTCGGTTATGCTACAACGGAAACCGAAAATTATATGCCGGTATCACTCGACTTGGCTCAGCTCATCATGCGTGTACTTGCAGATATCCGCAAGGAGGGCAAGGTGATGACTTATCTCCGTCCGGACTCTAAGAGCCAGGTAACTATCGAATACTCAGACGATAATATCCCACAGCGCATCGATACCATCGTAGTTTCTACCCAGCATGATGATTTCATCAAGAAGGCAAATGGTGAGGACGATGATGATGCTATGCTGGCAAAGATTCGTGAGGATGTAATCAATATCCTGATTCCAAGAGTAAAGACTCACCTGAGTGATAAGGTGTTGGCTCTCTTCAATGATGACATCAAGTACTTCGTAAACCCTACAGGTAAGTTCGTGATTGGTGGTCCTCATGGAGATACAGGTCTTACCGGTCGTAAGATCATTGTAGATACTTATGGAGGCAAGGGCGCTCATGGTGGTGGTGCCTTCTCAGGTAAGGATAGCAGTAAGGTTGACCGTTCGGCTGCTTATGCTGCCCGTTATATTGCAAAGAATATGGTTGCTGCCGGCGTTGCAGATGAAATGTTGGTTCAGGTAAGTTATGCTATCGGCGTGGCAGAACCTGTAAGCATCTATGTGAACACTTATGGCAGAAGTCATGTGAATATGACAGATGGTGAAATCGCCAAGAAGATTGCCGAGATGTTTGATCTCCGTCCAAAGGCTATCGAGCGCCAGTTGAAGTTGCGCCAGCCAATGTTCCAGGAAACTGCGGCATATGGACACATGGGACGTAAGAATGAAATTGTAGAGAAGACCTTCACCAGCCGATATCATGAGGCTAAAACTGTGAAGGTAGAACTCTTTACATGGGAAAAATTAGATAAGGTAGACGAAATCAAGAAAGTTTTCGGACTTTAAGGAATGGTGCAACAGGCAGATTCGATACAGACAGATGCCGCACTTGAGGCTGAATCGCAACAGCAAGTGCTCAGGCAACATAGCAGCCAGCTCACACCCAAAGAGGTGTTGAGCTGGCTGCCTAAGAATGCAACGCCAGCTCAGCAGGACTCCATGATTAGGGCACATATCAAGCCCAGTGAGATTCATTGGAGCAAGATGCCGGATACATTACACTTGCCAGGACATAAGGCAGGTAAGAGTTTTAGGGATGTAAGTTTGCCACAATATTATCGTGAGTCATTCTTTTCAAAAGATTCTCTGTTTCATCCGGAATTAAAGGGTGGACGCTTAGGGGTGGCAGGTGATCCTGTTCCCTATACGGTAGCTGGTGATAGCTTTATTACTTCATTGCTGTTGGTCTGTTTTCTCTTGGCTTGTATAGCATTTTCTAAATCTAAGCATTTTGTTATACGCCAGGCAAAAACCTTCTTCCGTACTCCACGCATCGGTACAACAGAGGTGACGGAGACCAGTTCTGAAGTAAGATACCAGTTCTTCTTCGTGTTGCAGACCTGTCTTTTGCTGGCAATCGGGTATTTCATTTATTCGAAAGCATCTATCAGCGATACGTTTATCGTAGACCAATATCAGGTTATCAGTATATATGCTGGTTGCATGGGA
>USJD01000344.1 GCA_900554835.1 uncultured Prevotella sp.
TGGGAGGCATGGGATGAATTCTAAGAGGTTTTCATCTATGATTTTGAATAGTAAGTAAATCATATAAATCGCAAGAGGGGGACTCGTCGGACGATGATGAGTGCCCCCTCTTTTTTTGTTATTCTGATTTTTAATCTCTTTCGCCTTGAAAGCTAATGACCTATCTCATTCGATCTTTTACTATTACTATTTATTTTATTCATGTATTTTTTATCTTGTCTATAGTTCGCTATCTGTCCATACATCATAAAATGTAAAATATTTAGCATCGGCTTCACTTCCATCTGAGTTAGGGTCTTTACCTTCTGAGGGAAGATTTACTGGGCTACCAGCTAATATAGCAGTCAAATCGATTCTTATCTTTTTTATTTGTGGTGTCTGATATTTCTTATTACGCTTCATAGTCATACTCTTTTTATTTAATAATGAATTTCTTGCCTTGTTGGATATAAACGCCTTTCGGCAAGTTATTAACTTCTGTTTCTGATAACTTTTGTCCATTGAGGTTGTAGATAACACAAGTTTTATCTGTATTTTCTCCATCAAGACTTCTGATACTTGTAGTCATGCCGTCAATGGTCATGGTGATTGGCTTGGCTGCATTGCTATTATTTGCTTCAAAATATGCGCGATAGCCTTTCAGCGAACTTTTACCCACAGAACTATATATCTTACCTTTCGTGATGAAGTACAAGCCTTCAGCCAAGGTCATCTTTTTTCCATAGTTTCCTTTGAAGTCATAGTATTCTCCTTGGTCTATCGGTTCACCTTCGATGATTTCTACCTGATCAATATTAAATGTATTTTGAGTCGTTGCAGTTGTCATCAGGAACGGTTTGTTGGCTTCTATATTTGGAGAAGGATAGAATGAAAACTGACCATTTGAACTATGCTGGAATTTGAACACCTTAGTTTCTGCGCCAAAAGTTTCAGCAATCAGTTCTGCCGACATATCGAAAGGAAGTACCATTGTATTATAGGAAGTAGATGAAAGAGTGCGCTTCAAGATCACGTTTTTCTTTCCTGTTATTCTTGTAGGCATCGCTTCATTTTCATCAAGGACAACTGTACTTTCGCCAAGAATGTATTCCAAACCAGCTAAAGCATCTACCTTACCTTTCCCAGCTTGTTTCCCCTGTGCAATAAAATAGTTGTTTTCATTGCAATAAGAATCGGAATTAGCCGTGTTCATAGCAATCTCTTTAATTTCCTGATGAGTAAGTTTGGGATTTGCTTCCAACCATAGTGCGGCAATACCTGCCATATAAGGAGCAGCCATTGAAGTGCCGTCCATAGCAGAAAAGGAATAGGTTTTTCCCTTATAAGTATCAGAGTGCATAATCTTTTTCTGGTCGAAAGAAGAGGCGTCGTAGCTGTTGAAGCTGGATTCTAAAATAGCGCCAGGGGCACAGACTTGAGGAATGCATTCGCCATCATATCTTTCTCCAAAACTTGAATAAAAGGTGATGTCGCCATCATTTGATCCCCATTCTTTGCCCAAAGCCTTTGAATTGCCATTCTTTAAAGCACATGATGAAGCCGTATTGTAAGCTCCGACAACAATAACATCGGGATTTCCACTTTCAGTAGAGTTACTTCCGTTGCTTGTAATGTCTTTGCTCCAATCGGCAATCTCGCGGGAGAAAGGAGTGGTGATTCCTGTGTAATTTGCAATAGATTGTCCAGCCTGTCCCTTGATGACATAGCCGATTTTATAATAACTTTTTTTCAGCATGACATCTTGAGACTCTATGAAATATCCGCTCATACCATTGTGAATGTTTTCCTTGATGATATTGATGTCGGAAATGAGTACACCCATATTCTTTATGGAAAGATTCTGAGCCTCGCCATTGATAATGGCAGGATAGTTTTTTATGATAGAATTAACTCTTGTGTCATAAACCACAATATCCATATTGATAGGAGTAGGTTGTGATGTAGTCAGGTAGCCATAGAGTATAGGGCTTTCGTCGGTAAACCAAATACCTTTCATCTCGTCATTATCATCAACAAGCGTATGTTTGGCAGCAATATCACAATCTGCATCGTTGCCAACAGACATGGTTACTACGATATCATACTTGTTGATAAGGGCAGAAAGTGCTTGTGAATAGACATCGCTACCATCCTTAGGGCCCACACGTGAACCATAAGACATATTGACGATGAGTCTTTCGTTCTTGCTTTGACAATATTCTGCAAGATATCTCAAATAATCCAGTTCTTCAGCATCGGTAGCCATTGGACCCATAGCTAAATCAGCATCAGGAGCCACTCCACGAATAGAATAATTATCCCCTTCATAATTACCTGCAGCTATTCCGCAAACATGAGTAGCATGCGACTCATAATTGTTATCAGTAGTGTAAGCAGCAATCTTTGCCTCGTCTGTTATGATTCCTTTCTTGCTGTCTTTGATAACTTTGAAACGGCTCTTTCCATTCTTGTCAAGAAACATGGCATGATTTGGATCAAAACCAATATCAAAGTCGGCAATCATGACACCTTTTCCAGTATAAGGTTGAGGAAGATAAAATGAGTTTTTGTCTTCGTAGCTATCATTGATAGTTTGTCCTTTGTGAATAAGGTCAACACCAGTAATTGTATTTGCTTTTTTGAGCATGAGTTCTTTTTTCCGTTCTCCAAATGAAATGCGTTCTACGTCATTCATTTCACCCAAAAGTTGGAGACTGTCTAAGGTTGTTGTGATGGTGCAGAAGTTGTTTGCTAATGGGGCGATATAAAAACCTCGGCTTTTCAGAACTTCCGCATCGGTTCCTTGGGCCATCTTTACGATGGCTGTAATGTGTGGTTGGGTACTTGTCGTACTCGTTCCTCCGAAACCTTTGGCTTGAGACGTGCTTTCTTTGGCTTGTT
>USJD01000345.1 GCA_900554835.1 uncultured Prevotella sp.
TATAGGTGGTCAACTTTTATTCGTTTAGGTGGTCAACTTTTACGATCGTTTAACAATGGAACACGCCGTTACTAAGTGGGAAGCAAAAGATACCGAAAAGATTAAGGAATTGTTCGATTTGTATTTGTTCCCCATTTGGAACTGGAGCCGGGGTATTAAAAGTAAGCCTTTTACGGCGAAGGAGATTGATACCTATAAGGGCATTGCAGAAAATTCAACCTATTCCTATGCAAGACGAGCAAGCAGAGCCATGCCGTATTTTCAAATCACCGAGCCATTTACTTCTGGCAACGACTTTTTTGAAATGGTGGAGCATTATATGTATCTGCTACGAGATATTAAGTCGGAGATCTGCAACAATCCTCGTTTCAAGGAAATCAAGCTGGTCATCTGCGGTGGAAAGAATGTAGAAACTCCGGAAGATATGGACAATGTGAAATTTGGTTCTGCCGGTTTTGGCTACACAAAGAACCTGTTCTATTGTGCGCTTCTTTGTTATTATGACAAATTTCATAACTTCGATGAAATGGCAGTTAAGAAACTCTTTTCCTGGGCGTTCATGCTTCGTGTTGATATGGAAAATTTAGGATTTGATAGCGTGAACAAGTACGCTATTGGTGACGAAAACTCAAGATACACCAATACCATCGGAATTTTCTCCAAGGTTAGTTTTGCTCGTATGCATCAAGAAATTTCTGGCTTGCAGATAAAAGTGCGCCGAGAGCCTGATTCACCCTCCACTGAGAAATGGAAAGACTTGTATAACACGATCAAAGAAATCAATGGACATGGAGGTGCGCAATGAGCAATTTAGTAACTGAACTTCATATTATAGGCGAGAATAGCAATATCTTTGATACCGACATGGAGTATATTATTCCTCTATATCAAAGAGCATATGCATGGGAGGACAGGCAGCTTATACAACTGATTGAAGATATTGATGACGTTGCAGAGGATGCTAATTACTATATTGGCTCATTGATTGTATCCCAGCAATCGGGTCGATATGAAGTTGTCGATGGACAGCAACGACTTACATCATTGTATTTGCTTTTAAACTGTCTTGGTATTAAAACAAAACCGACGCTGACTTTTGCGTGTAGAGAAAAATCAAACTACACTCTTAGAAATATAGAGGAATTACTTCTTGAAAACCGTAGTAAGCTCGACATGGATCGGATTGAAGTTGGCATCCAACGGGGTGTAAAGATTTTATCTCACGAACTTGGAAAAGCGGAATTTGATAAGGAGAGCTTTATCAAAAAGCTAGCTAAGGTTATCGTTTATCGAATTGAGGTTCCGGAGAACACAGATTTGAACCGATATTTTGAAATAATGAATACCCGAGGTGAGCAATTAGAACAGCATGATATTCTTAAAGCTACTCTTATGAGTTATTTGAGTGACAATTCCGAAAAAGGATTGTTTGCAAAAATATGGGATGCTTGCAGTGACATGACTGGCTATGTACAGATGCACTTTATTAGCAAGAACAATGTTGTCAGAGAAGCTATCTTTGGTTCTGAGTGGAACGGGATGCCTTCAAACAGTTGGCATAAGTATAAGAAAGCCATAAGCGGATCAACACAAGAAACTACTGGACATACCATCCGAGACTTGATTGATAAGAATTTCAAAGTTGAAGATGATGAAGGGTATGTAGATGGGGATGCCCGTGTTCGATTTGAAAGCGTTATTGAGTTTCCGTACTTCTTGTTGCATACGCTGAAGGTGTATATCAGTCTTCACGGTGTTGTACACGAAAACTCCACTTCAAAAGTTGTGGACGAACTCTTGGATGACAAAAAACTTCTGGATGCCTTCAATAGAGTTGTTACTTGGGGTATCACAGAGAACGGCAAGATTGCACACAACAAAGAGAATTTTACTCGTAGTTTTATTGTGTGCCTTCTGAGAACCAGATATCTGTTCGATAAGTATATTGTCAAAAGAGAGTATGCAAACGATAATGCTGATGGAGAATGGAGCTTAAAGAGCCTATATGTATCTGGGCAGCAATCACAGAAAAAAGCATATTACAGAAACACAAAATTCACCCGTTCCGGTGAATGGGCATCTACAAACGATTGGCGCAGCAAGACCAATATTATGATGCAATCAGCTTTGCGTGTTTCTTATACTTCTCCCAAGGTAATGCACTGGATTACCAAACTTTTAATCTGGCTCTCTGAATCCGATTGTAAAAACATCAAAAATGATGCCATTACAAAATTCGATGAAGTTGCCGAAAATATCGCTATTGATGCAGTTAAGGAAAATTTCTTCCAAGTTTGCCAAGATGGTGTATATGCGATGGGTGTGAATACTCCTCACATTGTATTTAACTATCTCGATTACCTACTATGGTATTATGATCGCAACAGTAAAAAGAAATATAGCGATTTTGTTTTTGAATTTAGAAATTCCGTGGAACATTGGTATCCGCAAAATCCGTCGGAGGGAACCTTTGAGCAATGGCAATATGGCGTTGACCAGTTCGGCAATCTTTGTATCGTACAAAGAAATGTAAACTCAAAGTTCTCCAATATGTCACCAGAAGCAAAGAAAAGTACCTTCAAAGACATGATCGCAAAAGGAAGCATTAAACTCCGTATTATGAGCGAGATTACAGAAAAGAACGGCAATAAGGTTGCCAGCCTTTACTGGAAAGAAACAGCATATAAGGAACACGAAGAAGAAATGCTCGGCTATTTGAAAGAAGCCTGCAATATTGAATAAGAATTAGAGAACCGATTTATATTGAGAAAGCCATAGTTGTAGCTCCGATTTGGAGAGTCTCGGATTTTTATATTTTTTATGACATATGAGTAAGTCCGAGTTCATAGCCCCGCAGTTTAGCGGG
>USJD01000346.1 GCA_900554835.1 uncultured Prevotella sp.
TTGATTCTCAACTTCGACCTTATATAATATACCGATCAAGTCTATAAATGCCTGTGCCAAGGAATCCTTGTAGTCACGACTCGCAGAGACGAACAGTCTTCTAACGTGCGCCCAGCAACATACATGAGTACAGTCCTTCAACTTATTGAAGTAAAGATATGCAGCATAGGCATCGGTCATCAATGTGCCCTTGAAGTCACCGAGGAATTCCTTGATAACCTCTTTCTTACGGCTGCCATACAGGTAATAACAGACCTTGTTGGTCAAGTTGACAATGACCCACATATATCGTTTCTTGTAATGCACCTCACCATTGGCATCCGTCACCTTGGTATCAACCCAGGACTCGTCACAATAAATCGTCGAGCCTGGTTCCAATAGCCATTGTTTGATGGTCTCTTGACAATTTTCCAAGAACTCTGCGCCATGTCGCAACCAGTTGAAAATAGAGGACTTGGACATACGCATCTTCTCATTGATCATGCGATACATCTCACGTCCGCTCGTTATCGCATACTGAAAGCGATTGACAACCAAGTCTGACAGCATACCACCAGTACTACTGGTATGAGGAACTATGCTTGGCATGTCATACTTAGACTCATTGACAAACGTACAAGCACGCTGTTCTACCTCGTTATCTTTTGGCACGAAGAAAGAGAACTCGTTACCATCCTTGTCACGTACCCAAGCATAAAGGTAACGGTCCTGACGTATCATACTGATTCTATCAAACTGATCGACAGGTCTGGTATAACGAATGAATTCCAATCCCATAGCCTTAAGTTTGTCCTTGTCGCAATCATGAACCACAAGAACTTCAGCCTTCATAGTGTTGTAGTGGTCCGGACGTTGACTCAAATCCTTTTTGGGATTGGTCGCCTCAGTGTCGGCAACTTCGTCTGACGCATCAGAATCCGAATCGGAAGGTTGCTCACTTCCATTCTCGATGTATTCCTCCTCTTCCTCATCCTTGGTCTTGCCTGTGTTTACCGACTTTTTGCCAGTTCGCTTCTCACTATTCTTGCCATGCATCTTACGCTTACGGGCTTGCAGTTCTCCTGTAAGTTTGTCAACCTGCTCCTGCAAACTGGCAATCTTACGGTCTGACTCTTCCTTTTGCTCCTTCTGCTTATTACCCAAGGCAATATTGGCATCCAGAAGCGTCTGGACTGTCTGAACCAATTCCTTTATCTGATCTAAATATTGCTTACGTTCCATATCCGATACTCCATCACTTGCCGAAGACTTTCCCACCTCCAGCAAGTAATTGGAATGCATAATCATGCGCTCTATGTCAATATGTATATCTGCCATAATATGAAACGTTTGCAGATGCAAAGATAATCACATTATGAGACTCCACAAAATACATAAAACTTATTTAACAATCTGATAATCAGCGTTTTACACCACACAAACAGTCTTACAACAGTTGTAATACCACCCTATGTTGGACATGTTTATGACGTCGCAAACCATCGAAAATAAAGCTTAGCGAGCCAGCTTAAAAGTCACCAGTAACACTCTGAATATCAATTATTTAACTCTATTATTCACTAAAAAGCGAATGTGTTTTTTAGAAAATTAACTATCATTTTTGCCATCAAACTGCGTCCTCATAACATTTTAGCCCTATTGGACCTATGCTCTTTACAACAGGGCAAGAAAGCATGGCCACAAGATACTTCCACTCCAACACATAAATTGGAAGAACACCTTCAAACTCTAGGCGGACAAAGCTCATGTTCTTGTCAAACTTTTGATAATACATCTGACACTCATTATGCTCATGTCGAATAATCTTGACGACTTTTTGATTCTTGGAGGTAAACACGTAAGCGGTGCCATCCTCTGGGTCTTCGCCCAACGAGCGTATCACTCCACACAACTTATCATAACCTCCACGCATATCCTGATAGTTGGGAATATACTTATATCTTATAGCACCATTCAAGCTAAACATAAGGCTTGAAGTTTAGAAATGAAACTTTGAAGACCTGAATAACTCAAATTATGATGCTCTATCTTCATACCATTACTGAGGCCAAGGTTGACATACTTGATGACAACGGCATTCTCGGCCGGAGCTGGAGACAAACTAGTGGAAGAATTACCCTGCTTGAATGGTGTTGCAACTGCACTGGTTGAATCTGGCGCACCAGCAACAACACATTCCACTACATTTGGGGTCTGAAATTTCTTCTTGTACCACTTCTCAAATACATGATAAGGAACTCCATTGGATTCGAAAAACTGATTTACCGAAATACCAGCTGGTACCGCCTCCACTTTATAGCGTTGCCACAGGCTCTCAAGATCTTTACTACTTATTGCCATATTTATAACATTTAATGTTTAACATGGCGCAAAGGTAACACTTATCGTTCAAACCGCCAAAATAGGGATTGGATGCTTACTCATATGGTGAAGAGGCATTGATTGTTTTCAAAGAAAGCTGTTTCATGTCACCAAACATTTACAAACTTTGGCTCTTCTCCTGTACGAGCTAAATAATCCTGACGGAGCATCTGCTCTAACTCTGCCATACGCTTTCTTTTTCTTTCCTTTGATGCCATGAATCTTTTCATCGCAGCATCACGTTTCTCCCAAAATTCTTTATTTAATATTTCCATAAAACCTCCTTTTTTTAAATTCAGTGCAAATATAAGGGTTTTCTGTGAAACTGCCAAATTTTTGGTGGAGTTTTTGCTTCATATGTAAGCGGTCACTTGTAACCATCGTATATCACCATTACAGCGTCCCCACTATATTACAAGCAGTTACGCGGTAACTACTCAGTCTTCAAAAAATAGGGTACACGTATTCAAAGGAGGGCTAAAA
>USJD01000347.1 GCA_900554835.1 uncultured Prevotella sp.
TACTATCGCCTTTGTGGCTTCGCAGGGAATCACGAACTGGCCGTTCTCATTCGTCACACCGCCATTAATCAATGAAGAATCACGAACATTCAGCAGGGCTATATTGGCGAAATCTATAGGGCGTTTCTTATTATCTATGATACGGCCTATCATCTTGGTGGGAGTCTTCTGCGTACACTCCACCATGATATTATCCTCCACCTGTGTCATTCTGATGGGATAGAATCCAATCAGCTGCATGATGGCATCGGGAACGCTCTGGTTTCGGATGCTCTTGGTTACCCTGAAATCCTCCAGTTCATCATACACGAAGTTGATGGTGTACTTATGCTGGCGGGCATTCAAATCCTTCAACGCCGCAGAGAACGACACATTATTATATTGTCGGGTGATGCGCTGGGCTAATGCGGTTTGAAAAGCAGCCACGCAAGCACAAATCATAATCCATTTTTTCATATACATCAGTCTTTCTTTTTTCTGTTACTTATTATCTATACAGTTGAGCCAAGCGAAAAACTAAGCAAAACATAGATTATTTTCGAAAAACCTATGCAAAGGTAATAAAAAGAAGATATTGGCTACGAAAAAGCCCCGATGCGTCACGCACCAGGGCTTCGAGCTCTTTTTACAATAAAAATGAAACAATCATCTTTGCTAGAAAGAGACTGCTCTTTAAACGTACTGTAGAACTGGCTTATCTATCAAGAGTCCAGTGTCTATATCTTCCTTGATCTTTGCAATGCCTTGGCGAATTTTCTCCAGACTCTTGCCTTGCGGCGACTTGATGCCAGCCGCATACTGTCGCAAAAGAGAAGCGTTCATGCCGATATATTTGGCAAACGCCGAGATGCTGAGCGGATAGTAGTTGAAGAATGCCCCTACATCGAAAACGAAGTGAAACTCCAAGTCTGGATATTCCTTGCCCTCCTCCTCGTAGAACTCCCTCATCTCCTTATCTGCTATAAGAAAATCCTCCATGGCAGCCTTTGCGGTCTTGCCATCACCGATGAGACCAAACGTCAGGTCATCGGTCCCAGTCATAAAGCAAGAATATAAATCCTTGCCAGACTCCACAACAACGGTAACTTTCCTTGCCATATCTTTATATTGTTATAAATTCATAATCAAAAGTGTTCTTCTCGCATACCAAGATTCTCATGGAAGAAGAACCTGGGTTAAAGCCCAAGTTCTTGATAGATAGATTTGAGAGTGCCTTGCGGCACCTCTCCAGTTCCATGCCGAGGAACGACTGCGCTCTTCCCATTGGCAGGGTTGGACCAGATGTCGTGTCGGCCTCCATGACGAAGTAGAAAGCATCCCGCTTTCTTTAACTTCCGATACAGCTCGCTGTATTTCATAATCTTAGTACGTTTAAAGAACACTTTGTCCTAATTGGACGATGCAAAGGTAACAATAAAGTTATTTACCGCCAAACATTTCGGTAACTATTTTGTTACGTTAACTGAGATTTAACATTTGTGGGCGCAAATACCTGAGCACCAAAGCAGATGCTTATGGCATTACAAAAATTGGAATCTTTGGATCTGTGGCAAGAAACGAACAGACCGAAGACAGCGATGTTGATGTTTGTGTGGAAATGAAAAAGCCAGACTCATTTACAATGGTTCACATCAAGGAAGAACTGCAAAAGCGAATATAATCTCATAAAGATTCCGTGTAATCTCTCCCGACGTCCTTGAAATTACATGGCGATGCAGGAATCTCTGCGTCGGGACGTAGGAAAGATTACGACGCCATATGGTAAAGTCTACGTCGGGACGTATTTTTGGGGATATCTATAAGGTTTCATATCAGATTCTTTTTAGATTTTCCGTCTTCCTTATACGCACACGAAAAAACTTTTTTCATGAAAAAACTTTTTGTGCAGGAAATAAATATGGAGAAAAGGCAGCTGCATTACTTTCATGGATATCAGCAGGAAGAGAAGAAGAAGCTCTCTGACAGGCTTGCCGCTAACGGGCATTGGTTTCCAAAAATCTCTCATAAATATATCCTCCTATCTTATTTCACCACCAATATGCCATCAGCATACTCTATCTGTATGCGGTCGAAAGCATTCAATATCTCCAGGTTCTGCTCCAAAGTCTTCGTCTTGTTCCAGTTGAAGAAGAGACGGATGTGCTGGGCACCGGCATCTTCATACTCCACCTTGACATGATAGAAACCGGATAGCTGAGCCAGAATGGTTCCCAATTCAGCATCATCAAACACCACAGGCTTCATATCGAGCGAATCCTTGTTCTCTGCAGTCGCAGCACGAAGGCTGTCATTCGGTAATGCCTGGGCAGTTGCCATCTGTTCTGTCTCAGCCTTGTTATCCGCTGTTTGATTAGAAGTAGAGAACCCCAACCAGCCATTGCGAATCGCAGCCAAGGCTACACCCGAAAGGAAGATGATGCCGACTATGGATGCAGCAATCTTCATCCGGTTGCGATAAGCGCCCTTGGATTTGCCGGCATCTATCGCCAACTTATCCTCGTGATATGCCTGAACAAACTCATCCCAAGCCTCATCCACATCCACTTTCTTCGGATTGGCTTTCTTGCCAGCCATTCTCGCCATCGACAGTTCATGGAAGAACTCCTTCACTTCCTCATCGGCAAGCAGGCGCTCCACCTGCTCGTCGGTATATTTCTCGGGATGCTCCTGCATGTCAAAGAGCATCATCCGCTTTTCTTCTTTACTCATGTTTGTCATTGTCTTGCTCATTTAAATTGTTTCTTAATCCAGTCCATCGCCTTCGAGAGATGGTTGAACACCGTCACCTTGCTCACTCCCACTTCATCAGCCACCTCCTGATAAGATTTCTCCTGAA
>USJD01000348.1 GCA_900554835.1 uncultured Prevotella sp.
AAAGGTAACCAGCCTGCGAATACGGAATGTCACGCTTGACGATGTAATGATTTTCAACAATAGCAACTTAGAGCCTCCGCACAATAAATCACAAAAAAAAGTCATGAGCTATGCCTGGAGCAAAAAGTACGGACTTGTACAATATACTTTCCAAGACGGAACAGTTTTCACAAGATTCGGCATAAAATAACAGGGCAGTCACCGTGGCGACTGGGCGGAAAGATAGTTGGTAATTGCAAAATGAAAGTAATAAAAAATCAGGAACAGCAAATTAAATAGAGATACATGGGAAATATAGAAAAAATGTTGATGATGTTTATAATGTCATTCACAATCTTAAATACGTATGCTTATAAATGGCAGTCGCCGTATGCTTATTGCAATAATAATCCGGTGAATTACGTTGACCCAGATGGGCAAAAAGTTGTTTTTGTTAATGGATACCTTGGATTTGGTTCTCCAAAAGGAGGTCCAGCTTATTGGAATGGAATTTACTCTTCTTTTGTGAAAGGTGCACAATCTACATTTAGAGATTATGCTTCTCCTTATTTTACAAATTATGATTATAGTCTGTTACAGAGTGCTAGTGTTGTAAGAGAATCGCTTGGTTATAAATATGCTAGAGATAATTATGGCGCGCTAACAAAAGGAATGAATCCAAGTGTAGACAAGTTCAATTTTGTTTCACATAGTATGGGTGGCGCATTTTCTGAAGGAATGATCAAGTATCTTTCAGAACAAGGTTGGGAAACAGAGAATGCATTGTTCCTAAATGCGTGGGAACCAACACAAATAGACAGAAAAGCAGAAAGCACAAGAATTGATGCAACATGCACTAACGACCCTGTGCAATTGCTTAGCACTCCAGTTTTTGGAGACCCAGATATTCCTTCATCCGACGAACAAATAAGAATAAAAAGTGATGAGTCCATTCAGTATATACATAGAGATTTGATTGATGGAAACAGTAATGAGTTATGGAAAGTAATAAATGAATTTTTATCAAAATGAGACATATCATAAACATATTAGTAAGCATTGCTACTATCTGTCAGTTTTTTGCCTCTGTTTTTAATATGCTCAATATGAAGAAACCAGAGACGATTGAGGATTCTCTATATAATGATTTCGTGCTTATTGGATGTTCTTGTTCTTTTATAATCGGACTCATTTTTATTCTAACATACAATTTCAGATATAAATTTCTTAATAGTAAAACAATTAATCTTTCCTTCTTGGTAATTGTACTGTTTGCAGTCTATGTACATATTTACCAATTGTTTATTCAAAATGATTTAATGTTGGTATCGGGTATTCTCCTTTTAGTTGATATTTTTGTAGGAATAAAGGGGGGTAAAACAATTATGCAAAGCAAGGTAAGATAAATCAAAAGAAACCCAAATGACATTTATTAGAAACTTCATAACATGTATCCTTAGCCTTTCTGTATCTTGTCATGTTGCCTTTGCACAAACAAATGCTGGCAACGAATACTATGAGAAGGCTTACACGGAAATGGCAAATATGCTTGATGGCAAGACACCTTTGTCCATAAGGTGTGCTGTCTTTCTGGCAGAATGGGCATACCTTGATGGCAATTTGGATTATGAAAAGGATTTTTGCGAGCCTATCAAGAAAGGAGCAGATTACCTAAGGAGACTCATTGCCGTCAACCATTGGGAGAAATACAAGACCGCCAAACAAATTGCCCTATGCAATTTCTTCTTCTATCCATGTTCGGGAAACGGTCAAAAGCCATTTGAATATGATTTCAGCAATGAATTTCCAGAAGACGACTGGCATTATCAACTTGTAAGCAGGACAATAAAGACGCATAAGGGACAATGCCATTCATTACCGTGGACTTTCAAGCTGTATGCAGAAGAACTTGGTGCAGATGTTTATCTTACCCATGCCCCACGTCACTGCTTTATCATGTATAAAGACGAAGACAACCTCTTTCCCGAAGACTGGGTAAATGTTGAAACTACTGCGCAGCAATATCAACCAACATGGGCTATCAAGGAGCATTTTGCTATTTCTGATTCGGCAATTACTGTCGGAACATACCTAACTCCCGTTTCTGATATTCATACTGTAGCTTGTCAATTAGCAGACTTAGCATTAGGCTATTACCACAAGTATAAGCGTTATGATGAGTTTACATTAAGGTGTGCCGAAACATCCCTAAAATACTATTCCATGAATCCTAATGCGATTATTATTAAAGGGAAGTCTTTGGATGCAATCCTGCAACTACATCTTGAACAAAACAGATATTTGCAAGATGCATATACGGATGCTATTGACTTAAAATTGAGACTATGCATGCAGGATTTAAATGCGACACATTGGACTCAAGAAACCGACAAGTTGCAGCACAAGTGGCAACAAAGCCCTGATGAAATAGAGCAAATAAAGAAGAATGTAATAATCATAAAGTGAAACGGGTATGAATAGTTACCACGGCTTTCACAGATAGTCTCGAATTTGCAAATGTATGTTCAAGGAATCGGATAGATATAAAATGGTAGTTGGTATGATTGCGTTTAATATTCCCACACCAAAATCGTATATTTGTGTTGTAGCACTGGTAGGAGGAGGAACCAATCCGCAACCAGGAGAAATCTCTCTGGCTCATAACGGTGTGCTTTTCTGTGACGAATTACCGGAATTTAACAAAACCACGCTGGAGGTACTCCGCCAACCATTAGAAGACCGACATATCACTATCAGCCGCTCCAAATATTCTACCGATTATCCTTGCTCATTCATGTTTATAGCAAGCATGAATCCGTGTCCGTGCGGTTATTACGGAG
>USJD01000349.1 GCA_900554835.1 uncultured Prevotella sp.
TTGTTTTAGTTACCTTTGCGAGGGAAATCATTTTCGTTTTATAGAGGAAAGATAACAATAAAAAAGCAGATACCCAATAAAGGATATCTGCTTTTATATATTTTAAGAAAGCCAGACTGAACTGGTCTCGATTTTTAGAACCAGTAGCCAAGCGCAATCTGCCATGAATTGTTGCGGCTTCTATCGCCACGCACTACAGTTTCGCCCACCTTTTCGAGAGAGGCATCTGCAGTCTTACCACAAGCAATATTGTAGTTAGCTGAAAGCTGTACGTGGCTCAACAAAGTAACACCAGCACCCACATTGACGCTGAAATTAGACTTCTTCAAAGAATAACTGCTACCAGCATCCCACTTGAAATTCTTATCACCTACGTTGATTCCCCACTGAGGACCCGCAAAGAGGAAGATATTTGCCACGCTGCTCAATCCCCAACCATAGCGTACATTTACAGGAATGTTGAGAGACTTTTGCTTTACATTCTCCTTGAAATATGAATTATCAGTTCCCTGATACTTCACGTCAGCCTCTTTTTGATCATAGAGAGCAGCTGCATCAAAGCTCAAGCCAACTACTGGCAAGGTGATCTTCACCATAGGACCTACAAAGAAACCGGTCTTATTAGAAGCATCGAAGACATCTTTGCTGAAAGACATATTGGTAACGTTCAAACCACCTTTCAAACCAAACTTAACCTGTGCGTTAGCCTGCTGCACGAACAGCAATGATGCCAACAGCACCATAAAAGTCAATACTTTTTTCATACCTATTTCTCTTTTTTTATTTCTAATAATTGTTGCTCAAATCAAATTATTTGTAAAGATTGGTATTCCAATCATTGTTATTCCAACAATCAGAACTAAACCAATTAATGGCGCTCTCTTCTGACAGAAACGCGGGCTGCACTGGAAGTTGAAGAACCAGAACTGCGCTGGCGACGGCTTCTTACACTCGAAGAAGAACCAGAAGATTTAGAACTTCTGCGGTTCTTCTTGACAGTCTTTGCATCCTTCTTACCGGCATTGGAAATACTATCCAGAGAATCCTTTCTCGCCTGATCGCCCCAGATATTCTTCTCGAAGGCAGCCAATTCAGCCTCTATCCTCTTCTGCTCCTTGCTCATAGCCGTATCAGAAGGACAGTATTGAGCCAAAGTCTTGCCCAACATATTATTGGTCTTGTAAATCTTTCCTTTATACTGATTTCTTACAAAGTAATCATCCACACTCATCGTCGCAGCATTGTTCAGATTACTGGTCATAATCTGCTGCTTAGACAAGTAAGGAGCCAGGTCGCTGTACTTCACCCAGAACAAAGGATATTTATTGCCACCATCTCCGAAATCATCCTCACGGGTCATGATAGGACAGAGTGCCAACACCTGAGTATGGAAGGTGGAAGTACGCTGGTCAAAATAAGAAGATTCCTTGACATAGTAAGATTTCACTTCGCGGGAAGGAATATCACTGTTGTCAAGACGCATTCTTCCGTTTGCATCCTTCTCATAATAAATGTGGTAATTATCCAGGAATGCCTTTGGCTTCACCAAGTCTGCATCACTGAAACTCTCGTTGCCGTCCAACTTATACTGGTAAGCCTTGATGCGACCGGAGAGTATCAACTTAAACATATAGGTGAACAGGTTCACCTGGCTGCCCAATGGTTCCACAGGATAATACAAAGGCGCATTGGCATCATCGTTGAGATTCAACTCGCGATAGATGTCACGTCTCCATACCACATCCTCATCCATGGAAGCAGTAGTAGGAAACATGATTTGTGCACGGGTCGTCATGTTGTTGGCATTCGACTTCTGCTGAGCCTTCTGCTGTGCCTGGCGGCGTGCTTCAGGTTGAGCGCTGATTCCCAGCGTAACACCTGCAAGCATCAAAAGCATAAATATCTTTTTCATCACATTGATTTTATTTACTTTGATCATTATGTTATGCATTCTGGCAAGTTTTCCATCCCGTCCGGAATGTATATCCTGTCCAGATTCGCCTTTTTCCTATTCCAGACTCTCTCTTACCTCACAATCACTTCCATTGCAGCGGAGAGATTGCGGGTAATACCATCAGGACCAACTGCCTTGATATGAGAAATGTAGAAGCGACGGTTTCTGGACAAGCGGCGGAATTCCTCGCGCTGACGCTCTGAGAAATTGGCACCTGCCGAAGCAAGAGGAACCGCATTTCCCATATTGTCGAAGAACACAGTCTCGAAACTCAGCACCTTGAACGGAATATCGAGCAATCCGTCATCAATCGCAGCATGAATGCCTGTTGCTCCCATCAGAGAAGCCTTTGACAGAGCACCACCTCTATATCTGTTGGTACCCAAAGCCAGATAAGCAGTTGGGTCTGGAAGTTTTCTGACATGGAAAACAAACGGTGGCATCGTACGGGTCTGTCCCTTGTCACGTGCCGTTACCGTAATCGTCACATCCTTGCCCACTGCAGATGGAACTGCCACGAAATGTCCATTTCCCTTGGAGATGAAGGAACCGCCACTCATGCTGGCTGATATCGCATTGGCAGGAACTCCCGGTACGCTGATACTGATTGGATTGTGGAAACCGGCATAGAGTACATTCATCATGTCGGCTGCCACTGTTGCTGTGTTAGGAGCCGGAATCACACTATACTTCTGCAGGAAATTGCGTCTCAGGACATCTCCCTTGGCATTGTGCATCAGAATATATCCGCTGAACTGGTGTTCGCCTACGCCTCCAGCAGTAAAAGAATACTGTCCATGAGCCGCATTCACACGCATACCATTCACATAGATTTCCGGT
>USJD01000350.1 GCA_900554835.1 uncultured Prevotella sp.
TTCTATGCAGTATGTCCTTTCTTACATCACATATGTATTAAATGAATGTGACTGAAAGTTGAGATTTTTATAATTTATTGTTCATATACTTTTTGATAAAGCGACCCACATGATTCTCTTGTAGAGTTGTTGGGAGAGCTTTGAATATTTTCTTTTGATTCGAAGAACCTTTTATCAAGTGCTGATAGAACAGATAGCAGATGATGCCAGGAGAATGGATATTGCTGAGTGCGTAAGCCGTATACTTGCGCTCGTCCCATCCATCATGGTTCTTGCTTTCCTCTTCCACCCACTGCTTATAGAAACTTGATCCTGTGAGGCTGTAGTAACCATTGTGTACGCTTAGCTCTGCTATCTCTCCTGGCACAAAAGGAATGTCTATCCATGCCGAGCAGATGGTTCCATCTTTCATCAGTGCTCTCACTCTTCCCATGGTAATGTCCTTCAGGTCGTGCTTGTATGAGAAGTTAGTGCCGTTGGTAGCCACAAGGATGGGTTCTACATACATATCTGTTTCGTCTTTGTAACAGATAAAATAGCCACGGTCCCAAAGTTCAGGGTCACGCTTGCCAATAATCTCAAAGTTGCCTTTCAGGTTGGTCTGAGCATCTTTTAGCATCTTGGTCAACTGCTCATTAGGTACTTCTTTTTCTTCTTTAGTCTCTTCTTTTGGAGCAGCCTTTTCTTCTTGGGTGTCTATTGGGGTAAGAACACCTGTATAGTGGACGGCATTATATGGTTGCTGTCTTATTTCGTCAGCTACGCGGTGCTTGTTTAAAGGAGTTTTTCCTTCTACGATACTGATGTTTCCTTCATAGCCTTTTTCGTTAACCAAACCATTCTCTATGATATGGCCCCATTCTATGGCACAGACTCTGCGCATGCCAGAGTGACCCATTTGTTGGCGATTGATAAGGACGCTATATGCCGAGAAATTTCCAACCATAATAAGGTCGTTGCCTACAGATATGTCAAAGTTCATCCATGTTTTAAGTGGGTTGTTGTTTCCATCTACCATATAGTAAAAGTCAGTTACAGGCTGATTGCAATCTTTTTGAAAAGCCTTGTTGATTCTGTCCAGTTCCTTGAGAAACTTGTCTTTCTTGAGAGTTTTAAAGCGATATTTTTTCCAACTCCATTGTGCTGTGTCACCAACCTCATTTTTTGCTCCTGATTGATTCATGGTGAACGCCTTGTTGCTTACCAATTTCTCCAAAGCCTCTTTGAAATAAGACTTTTGTGCCTGTGCTCCCATTGATGAGAACATCATGAGCAATAAATATATGATATACTTTTTCATGTTCTTTGTTCTTTAATGTTTATACCTTATTATATATACTTTCTTTAGAGTTTTACGGTGATTCGCCGTATTTGTTGGCGGTCATCCTCACTTTGCACGGCATTGCTTGTAGTGGCTTGAGCTTCTGCTGTCTGCATTTTGAAAAGATGCTCTTCGGGCAAGGTTGACATAGGGAAGAGTACCGGACCTTCTGCTTCTTTCGTTTCTGGCATGTCATCACCTAAATCAGCTTTAGGCTTAGCCTCTCTCTTGGGAGCTTTGAGCTTGGCCATGGTCTTTTTCTTCTCGTAAGTCTTGCTCTCTGCTGCGACAGCCATTTCTGCTGCTTTTTCCTTTTCTGCCGTCAATTTCTTTTCTTGCATCATAGCTTTTTGCATCGGCTGTGTAGCCTTTCTCACAGCCATTGTCGCATTGCCCGACGCAGAAGTGGTATCCTTGGGTGGTTGCAGGATGATAGCGATGATGCCAGCCACGCATGCTGCGCAAATCCATGGAAAGATACGCAAGGTGCGATGGCTGACCAAGCTCTTCCTTGCCTTCTCTATTACTTGTTGCTTGGTTTGGGAGGAGGCATGGAAATCACATTGAGGTTGGAGCAGTTGCTCTATATCCTCAAATCCTTTGTCATTATGGATGTTCATTTGATCTTTCATATACTTTTCTCCTTTCTGAGTCGTTGTTGGATATGTTGGATGGCATAGCGATAGCGAGATTTCACGGTAGCTTCTGGTATCTCCTCCAGTTCGGCTATCTCTCGGAACGTCAAGTTGTCGTAACATTTCATTCTTACGATTTCCGCTTGCTCCTGTGGAATATCTTCCAGCAGTTTTGATATTCTGAGAAATTCCTCGTGTATTTGTTTGTCACCATTGCTGTTAGGTATGCTTGCCGCTTCATTGATAGCTATGATTTGCGGACGATTTTTGCGCAAGTAGTCTCGGCATGCGTTGCTAACAGAGCGAATGATGTAGCGGTCCAACTCTTCTACTTGTTGCCCTTCTTTCAGTTTCTTGAAAGCTGCAAGCAGCACCTCTTGCACAATATCTTCTGCATCCTCACGTTGCCCGATTCGAATATAGGCAAAACGAAATAGCCAGTCTTGCCGATTGTCGACAAGACTCTCCAGTTGTTTTATGAGTTTTGGGTTGTCTATATTCATTCGTTTCTTGTTTTTATGTTTCTAACTTTACTCATATAAACGTATATTTCTCAGAAAAGATTTAAAAAATACTCTTTTTTTTCATTTATTTGTTACTATTGTGATTGTTTATGTAAAAGTGAATGCTACGAAGTATGGAACATAAGAAGATAGTGATAGTTTGCGTAAAAAGAATAGGCACGCATCCTTTCGTGGGTGCGTGCCTATACCTTTTATTATATGCTACCTTTAAATCACCTTGACTCTCTGTTTACCTTCTCTTCCATCAATCACGATTTTCTCGAAGACGATGGCTGGGTCGTTAGGAGTGAGGGTGAGGGTGTGGATGCC
>USJD01000351.1 GCA_900554835.1 uncultured Prevotella sp.
GCAAATTACGCAATACACCAGTCACCTTGTCCCTGCGGGTTCATCCCCGCTAAAACAACCCTGGCGAGGGCTTTGATGCCCCGCCAACCTTATAGCGCAGCGGTTAAGAGCGACAGGAGGAGCGGTTACACCCTCTCCCTTCTGAGAAGGGCAGAGGCTTGGAGAGGGATGTGGAGCTCCCTTTGGCTAAAGGGAGACGGAGGGATTCGAAAAAATATACTTTTCTTTTCAAAAGCTTTTTCAAAGCATTTTCCCCTTCTTATACCACACCACCATGACCTTAGCCTTTTCCTCCCAGGAAAGCTCCATTTGTCTTTCCTTGCAATTCTCCGAAAGGAGCCTCAGCAAAGACCTGTCCTTTTCAAGCTCATTGAGCAGATTGGCGAAATCACGAGCCGACTGAGAAGGAGAAGAAAGAGGAACCTTCCTACCAACCTTGTCATTTACAGCATCACCTTGACCACAAGTATCAAAACAAACGACAGGAAGATTATTGGCAATAGCTTCCAGCACTACATGAGGAGGCACCATTTCCCGTATCGTCATAAATGAAGCTTAAAGTGCTAACAAGCTCTGCAAATCCATTTGAAATTCTGTCTGACGATTGGGCACCGCAACATAATGGATATTGATATCTGGCAGTGCCAAAGGACGATAATATTTGTCAGCAGTTTCCGAATCTATCAGTCTATGTCTCCTAACATATAAATATTTTGAGAACCATCCATCTCTACTCGTTAGCTTATTTACAGCTATCAGCTGAGCTTCCGTAGGAGCATAGGAAACAATAACACCATGATACTCCCAATTTGGATTAGACTGCAATATACTCATCTGAGCTTTCAACCGTAGTAAAGTTCCTATGATTTGTTCCTTGGCACGAGCAATCTGAGCAGAAGCAAAAGAACTTTTTAACTCACATATAAAAAGACATTTTCTTCCCTTTATCTCTGCCAAGAAGATGCCGTCGCTATTATACATCATAGGAGGGCGACTATTCGCCTTTCCATAAAATGCCACAGAGTCAGCAGCAAACTCACGCGGAAATACATACCCCATACACCCTGTAACAACAAGACGCCTGAAATCTAAATCAGATCTTGGACAAGTCTCAACCACTTCTACACTACCATCAATTGATGATATCAAGTAATTGGGGTACAAGAGATTAAATTCCTCTATAGCTGGCTCCATAAATTCTACATTTATAAATTAGACACTATTCCTAAACTCTCTGCCAAATCGTTTATGTCTGCCGACAATTCCATCTGACTTTTTACAGTATTCTCAAAAGAATTAAAAGGTAAGCCTAATGACAAATCCTGCTCTTCAATGACAACACGATCATTTTCACGCTTAAAATAATAGCCCCCAATCTGTTCTGTATGCAGATATAAATTTTTATTAAACTGATGTTCTTTACAGAAGGTTTCAAAGGCTTCCATAGACTTTTCCCTTATCTTCCCCAATACCAACAGTTGATTCATACGCCCCAAGAGATAATCGCTATGTGTTGTCATTTGAATAAGCATACCCTTGTTGCAACATCTTACCAACATATCCATCAATAAGAATTGCTTCTTAGGATGCACATGAGCTTCGGGCTCCTCAAAAAGCAGACTATTATATTGTTTAATCTTGCCATTTTGCAACATCAGCAGGAAAGGCATCAGTTCCTTGACCGAAGAAGCCGCAGCAGATACAGGAATTTTTTCACCAGACTCAAACTGCAAGAACACGCTTCCATTTTCCAAGACGATCTCACCATCTGCCAACTTAGCTATATAGTTAACAAAGAACTGATTATCTGGGCTAATATTCCTTGAAGGAGTTTTTAAATCATCCAATTGCGCCAAGAAATCACGATACATACCAATAGGCGATGTTGTATTGGCTCCCATAAATGCCGCTCTTGCTGGCGGCAATATCAATGGGCGCAAATAGTTTTTACCAAAACATAATTCAGACAAATAGCCATGAAGAGAAAAGCTCATCATCAAGACATTGTCCTCCAAGTCAAGGGGGAAAACATCTATATCACCATTAATGCTATAACGAGTAAATCCCGAGGCATCCTCATCATGCAATCTCTTCATTTCTACAGGTATGTCGTCGTCTGTCTCGAAGACATAATTCACTTGACAATCAAAATTATTGTTACCTAACAAATAACCGAGAAACGCAGCTGTATTCTGATTGAGCCACATTCTAAAATCCTTGAATTTAAAAGTAAGCTCTTCCTTAACACTCCCATTTATCTTCTTTGTAATAAACTCTTGAAGTCTCATAGGAGTCAATGAAGTAATTAAGTTATACCACAATAAAGCGGTATAGCTCTTACCCAGTCCCGATTCACCCGTAAAAACCATAAAAGGCTTAAATACTATCTCAGAATCAGTAATAGGTCCTAACTTATCTATTATTATTCGGATATTCATTGTACTATGTCTTTATGTATTCAAATTATTTGCAAAAATAGAATTTTTAGGCGAGACTTCCAAATGTTTCGTATTATTTAACACATTTGGATAACCATTCTTCTTTCGTGCTCCTTGATTTCCTCTTCAGTAAATCTCATTTTGATCAGTTTGGCAGAAATTCTACCGATATCAGTCATATAATTGCCGCAAAAATACGCTTTTTAATTGAAACCACAAAGGAAATAGCAGAAAATCTGCAAGCTTTCAGCAAATTACGCAATACACCAGTCACCTTGTCCCTGCGGGTTCATCCCCGCTAAAA
>USJD01000352.1 GCA_900554835.1 uncultured Prevotella sp.
ATGGTTGTGGAAGCCTAGTCCATTTGTTAATGTTGTGCATAATCTTAATCGTATATAATGAGTATTAGCCATACAGCCTCTACATGTAACTTTATTTTACATCCTTTGCACTTTCTTCTTAGAAAAGGGCAACGACAGTCGAAATAAGTGCAAATCTGCCATTTACAGAAATCGTCCGAGGCAGATTTGCTAAACATTTGTGTTAAATTTTGGGGACGGATTATAGAAAATGATAAAATTTGACAAGTAATCCAACTAATTTTCGTATTTTTGCAACAAGATTACTCTCTTCTAAGAAGAAAGGGTGAAATTTGCTAAACATTTTACCCCATCATTCCGAAGTGGGGTAAACATAACGATTTGTTTACAACTCTTTCAATATCTTTCTTATAATTCGCTCGTTGGCTTCATTGATGGTTGCTACGTCTAATGACTGCAAGTAAATCTGTGTGGTCTTGTATGAGTTGTGTCCCATGCCCTCGCTGATGGTGGCTATCGGGATGTTCATGTGCAAGGCTACACTTGCCCAGGTGTGGCGTGCCACGTAGGTGGTCAGCGGTATCTTCAAACCTATCATCTCACCGATTTTCTTCAGGTTGTAGTTCGTGTTGTGCTCCACTTTGCGGTATGCAGTGTATGGAGAGGATTCCTTGCCTGTCAGGATGGGTAGCAGATAAGGAGACTCTTTGGTCTGTTCGGCATACTTATCGATAATGGCTTGCATCGGCTTCATCCACTCAATGTTGAGATTTTGGTGGGTCTTGCGACGGTTATAGCTCACCAAGCCACATTTCAAGTCTGTCTTCTTCAGGAATGCCATATCCACAAATGCCATGCCACGGAGATAGAAACTGAGCAGGAAAAGGTCTCGTGCCTTGTCTAGGGAGGAACCTGTTGGCAGCTCTAGGTTTTCTATCTTGCGAATATCCTTTACATTAATGGCTCGTTTGGCAGTTCGCACGTTGTTTGTCTGCACATGCGCAAAGATGTCATTGGGTGGAGCTTGCCCTGCTTCCACCGCCTTGTTGTAGAGGGTGCGGAGGGTTCGCAGATAGAAGGATACGGTGTTTTGTCCGATACCTCTGTTGAACAGCCATGCCTGATACATTTCCATCATCTCGCTGGTCATCTGAGAGAAGGTCAGGTCTTCTTGATTTCGAAACTCCATGAATCGGTTGGCGGCACTGGTGTAGTTGCTCTTGGTACCGATGCACTGCATCTGCTCCTTCTTGGCTATCTGCTGGCGGAAGAAAGCAAAAACGCTCTGGCTAGGTGGTAACTGCTGTATCTCCTTGGCTATGTCCTCAATGGTATAAGGGATGTTTTCTGCATCCTTGTCACGGATGATACGCTGCATCTGCTTCATTTCCCAATCTATCTTTGACTGGATGAGCTGCAGATGTACCTGTCTATTGTTGCGGTTAGAAACAATGATAACCGACTTCTTGTCGTTCCACTCTTCCGGAAAGACATGATAGTCGGTACTGATCCAACGCAGACTGCGCTGGTGGATGAGGTGATAATACAATGTGCCTTCCTTTCCCGGCACCGAGGATGCTCTGAATTTTACTTTTACTGTTGCCATAATGCTAACTTTTTTATTTGTGAATAATGTTGCTTTTTAGTTATTTACGCCTTATTTATATATGTAAGCAACGGTATGGCAAGTATGTTTCTTTCGCCTTGCTCTATTTTCTGCAGGAGTCGGCTCTTGGGGAACTTTCCATTCCCTAATATCTTGTAGGGACCGACATTATAGGCAAGTACGGCAAGGACTAGTGAGTCTCTACCGTACTTTCTGAATAGGGTACAGAGTTTTCTCAGGTCAGAGCGCAATAGCGAGTCTGCCTGTTGAAAGGTGAGGTTCTTCCTGAACTTCTCATGCGGCAATATCCGATGTCCCCACCCGATATAGGGATAGTTCTTGCGTATGTCGTGCCACCCTTCATAATACTTGATGCACCGCACGGCTCGCTCAAAGGGTGGCAATGCAAAGATGCCCAAGTTGCTTTGGCTTGGGCTATCTGTTGTGGGTGTCTTGTTCTGTGCCATGATATTCTGGCATAGCAGCAAGAGTGCTGTAATGATGTATGTCCGTATCTTTCCTGTCATGAATCTCGTTTTGTTTTCTTTGATGTATTGTCACTTGGCATTCTTCTTGTTGAATATCTCTGCTATCATGGCTTTCACGTCCTCACCAACTTGCACGAAGTTCTTATAGAGGATGCGCTCTCGCTCATCACGGCTCTTGAAGGTGTAGAACTTGGGCAGTGGCATATACTCGCTTTCCTCCTTCTTGATGTCTGCCATATTGAAGTCGGTCTTGCAATAGAACTTGCTGGTCTTGAACTCATCGCTCTCCTGTATGTTCATACTGCCGTTCATGCCTGTCTTGGTTGCCACAAAGTCTCTTGCAGTCTGTCCGCAGATCCATCCTGTCGGCATATCAGAAATCTTGGAGGCTGGCACAAGACTGTCCATGTTCTCATTCAGGTTGATGCTCGTCTTATCTCTGTCGATGGTCACACCTTTCTTCAGCTGTACCACCTTTCCAAAGATGTCGGACGACAGCCATTCCAGCGTTTCCTTGCTTCGTGCCGAACCGCTCACCACATTGCCTACGGTGGTAATGATCTTCTGCATACCCACCTTTCCATAGTCTGCTTCCAACTGGGGCAACTCCTGGAATCCCAAGGCGACGCTCACCTTGTTGCTTCGGGCTGTACCTATCAGTC
>USJD01000353.1 GCA_900554835.1 uncultured Prevotella sp.
TTCTGGCGCAGAGAGTTGATCTGTGCCAACTTCTGCTCCCGCGAGTAAGGATGCAATAACATGTATTGTTCCCCCTTTAATGCAGCCAAGCTGCTCTGACGGTGAAAATCGTTTATATAAGATCTTTCCAGTACTGAATTGTTCTGCATAATCATCTAATTTTGCTAGACCTTCAGATGTAAATCCTTCATTGATTATGTCACTGATGGACATCCAAAAATCATGGTTCGTCATATTTACTTGTTTTAATTGCCACAAAAATACGGCTTTTCTTCGTTAACACCAAATTATTCTTGCTTTATTTGGGATTTTTCTGCAAATTGTTTCCATATATCTTTTGCTAGACTTTTTTATTTTTCCACTCTTCTTTGACTAATTCAGCTAAATATCCATCGCTTCTACAATGCATATCAGCAATGCCTTCGTTCATCATCTTATAAATAGAAGAAGCATAAAAGAAATCTAAAGCATCTTCCAATGTAATGCCTGTTTGCGCTGCAAAGATGGGTACTATGCGAGCATATTTCATTTGAAGTATTGTCTTGTTTGCTTCCATAAAAGCTCTCCTTATATGATTTCGTCTGACTTGACAAAGTGCAGATGCTTGTTTAATATTTCTTGATTTAAAATACAGATCTGATGATTGGGATGGATGAATTTTAAGCGTCCAAGCGCTTCTTCTTTGCTGATATTACCCGAAAAATAAAGATCTACAGTATTAAATACTTTATCATCTGCAATGCCACCAGTAACCATATCATACTTACTTGATTGTTTTCCAAGTCGGCATAAAGCAACAAAATCTAACCACTCTTCATCGTAATCAATAAAGTTCTTTATCTTATATTCTTTGTCTATTTTTTCATCCAAGATGTATTGGTTAAGATACGCTTTATCACCTTGAAAGAGGAATCGTTGAGCATACTTTTTCGCCTGTTCGACAAGAGAGGTTAGATAGAAACCTTTGCCGAAATCCAACAAATCACGAGAATGGTAAACATCTGGTAATTCTATGATGAATTTTGATGCATGATAAACTGTCATTTCAATGCTCCTCGTTTCTTTAACAAGTTAATCAAATCGTCTATGATGTACTCCTTGCTGAAAGTATGGAGCACATCATAGCAGGGTATCATATAGCCATTTAAGATATCCGTTGACCGTAACATCTTATATACCTTGCTGGCACTCATGTTCAATCGGTCGGCTAAGTTGCCCACACAATAGGTTATGAAATCCAATTGATATTCTTGCATAATTTTATTTTTTCATATATGTATGGGGGCAAAGTTACGGCTTTTCTTCGTTAACACCAAATTATTCTTGCTTTATTTGGGATTTTTCTGCAAATTGTTTCCATATATCTTTCATGTCATCCGGCAGATAGCTCAAAGCCTTCTCTTTCATTTCTTGCGGAATACCGAAGCGGGCTTCGGCGATGGAACCTACAATGGCTCCGATGGTATCGCTATCACCGCCATGAGAAATGGTGTCATCAGTAAAGTCACATCCCCCGCCGAACAACTCGAAATCATAATCAAACGTATTGTTGAACTCATATTTTGAGCCCACAATATCACCTATCATTGCTCCTAACATCATCTTATGTCTTAATGATTCTTACTCCATTCTTCACTCTATCACCTCCCAGAAACTCTCAGGCAAGCTGATGTTCTTGATCTGCTTTGCCTCCTCAAATAGTGGGGCGATGTCTTCAGCCTCAAAGCCGGCGATACCGCAACCGATAGGCGTTACCAGGAACTGCATTTCTGGATGATGCTTGGCAAAATCGAGGAAATCATTCACGTACGGACGAATGGTTTCTACGCCGCCCTGCATCGTAGGAATGGCATAACTCTGACCTTGCAGTCCCACACCCTTGCCCATGACAGCACCGAAATGGAGGCGGGCAATACGTGCCGCACCACCGCCATGCATGCCAGCCAGATTGCTGCCAAAAACAAATATCTCGTTCTCTTTCAAAGAATCAATCCAGCGAGGAGTAATTCTTCCCTTCTTCATATCTTCCATATTCTTCTTATTATTAAATATGTTATTGCTATTATCTGCCGACTCCTCGCAGCACATGCATTCTGCCATCATTCCTGACATAGAAGCCTTTCCCGGAGCCATCATGCTCGGCATCGACATCTTTGGAGCACTTGAAACGGATGCATCTTCGTCGCCGAACGACAGATAGCTTCCGTATTCCGAAGCATCGAAGTATTTCTTGAAATAAGGAATCACTACATCGTGCATCATCTTCTGGCATCGCTGGGTGACGGCGGAGGCGGTCATGCCCAACTGTATGGCTACGTCCTTGCCCTTGAATCCCTCTATGTAGAGCATCTTCAGGATGATACTGTTCTTGCTGTCTCTGCCATAATAGAAATTGCCTATATCCTCTATCGTTTGGTAAAGATCGTGCTCAAACTGGTTGTCGGTCACGTCAAACTGCATTTTGCGGCTTTCCTGTCGTGCCTCGAAACTCTCGAAGCGATGCTCCTTGACCACTTCCTTCAGCTTGTCGAGCAGCAGGAACCGGAAACCATTCACCATCCAGGTCTTGAGCGACATGCTCGGCCTCCGGTCTTCCAGAGGCTTGAAGTCATGTTCGCAGAGATAGAGATAATATTCATGAGCCAGCGAATAAAAGTCCATGCCCGGCTTGTGCTGCAGGTCATATCGCTTATCGTAGATGCAATAAGCCACCCG
>USJD01000354.1 GCA_900554835.1 uncultured Prevotella sp.
AAATCGGGAAAAAGCTTGAAGAGGAGCTGGGAATCAGATACCTGTATTCAGACTTTAAAAAGAAGAATGGTTACAAGACCTCTACAGAAATATCTAATGAATACGGAATGTACAGACAGTATTATTGTGGCTGTGTCTATTCCAAGAAACAGAGGGACATAGAGATTGCCCGGAAAGCAGCTGAGGAGAATATGGAATAGCAGCTATTATTATTTGGTATGGCTTGCCTTAAATAGCTTATTGAATCCTGCTTAAGGGTAATATATAATCTAAAATTATAAAAAAATGATAAAATATAATTTTTAAATATAGGAGGACACAAGATGGCTCAGTTATGGGGTGGACGATTCACCAAAGAAACTAATGAGCTTGTTAACAACTTCAACGCATCAATTTCATTTGACCAGAAATTCTACAGACAGGATATAAGAGGGAGCATCGCACACGTGACAATGCTCGCCGCTTCAGGCATCCTTACAGATGATGAACGAGATCAGATAATCGCAGGGCTTAACGGAATACTGAGCGATGTAGAAAACGGAAGCCTTGAGATCACACCCGAGTACGAGGATATCCACAGTTTCGTTGAGGCAAATCTGATCGACCGGCTCGGAGACACCGGTAAAAAGTTACACACCGGACGGAGCAGAAACGACCAGGTCGCACTGGATATGCGGCTTTATACCAGAAAACAGGTGGCAGAGACAGACGAATTGTTAAAAGAAAAAGAAGAAATCTCCTACAAAGGAGATTTGAGAGAGCAAGATGTTTTGTTGGCAGTTGGAGAACAAATAACAGCAACAAAACTTGCAATGTGCTTAAAATTTTTGGGACACGATGCGATTTCTCTTTTAGGATGGCAAGTTCCAATTCTAACTGATTCAAATTATGGTGAGGCTAATATTATTAAAGTAAAAACAGGATGATAAGTATGGAATAAAAACACATCCATAAGCTGCCTCAAATAGAAAGTTACTATGTTTGCAACCGCTAATGCGATAAAAGCAGTATGAAGACGCTCTTTGGAGGCTTTGCGCCTCCAGCCGCTAGGCAAGCCACCGCAGTGTTTTTCATAGTTTTTCAGTTAAAAAGTTGGTACGATAATAATTGGATTGTATTTTTGCAAGTGTAAAAAAAAAGTACAGAAACAATTAAAACCATACCAATATGCAAAGTAACAAAAAAAGTTTCAAAGGACAAAAGATTTTCATAGGAATTGATGTCCATGCAAAGACTTGGGCTGTGGAAACAATCACCGAGTCGGGTTTCACAAAACGTCATTCTCAAGAAGCCTCTGCAAAAGTGCTCTTTGATTTTCTGAGTAGGAACTTCCCTGATGGGGAGTATCATGCCGTTTATGAGTCCGGCTTCTGTGGCTTCTCTACATATTACCAATTGAAGGAATATGGCATTAACTGTGTGATTGTCCATGCTGCTGATGTTCCAACGACCCAGTATGAGCAAATAATGAAGACTGACAAAATAGACTCAGGCAAACTGGCCCGTGCGCTCCGTAACGGTACTATAAAGCCTATTTATATCCGTGAACGAGAGAATCTGGATGACAGGGCAGGCATGAGGATCAGGAAAACTATCCAGAAGCAGTTGTCCGGATACAAGGCAAGGGTAAAACACTTGCTGCATAACAATGGAGTGAAATTGCCCGCACGTTTCGACAAGCCTGGTACACACTGGTCACGTGCATTCATGAACTGGCTCAAGGATGAAGTCGTTCTTCTGTCATCAACACGCCATTCTTTGGACTTGCTTATCAAACAAGTGGAGTCCATGCGAAAGAACCTGCTGGAAGCCACAAGGTACATAAGAAAACTTGCAACTTCGGACAAGTACAAGGCAAACTACGAACTGCTGCTGAGCATTCCCGGCATAGGCTTTAATGTTGCCATGTGTCTGTTGACGGAGATATACGACTTCAAACGCTTTAGCAATGAGAACAGTTTCGCCCATTACCTTGGTCTGATACCAACTTGCCACGACACAGGTGACAAACATTCAACTGGAGGAATGACGTTTCGAGGCAACAAAGTCATAGGACCGATGATCATTGAAGCGTGCTGGGTTGCCATATACAAGGATTACGGGCTTAGTCTTGCCTATTGCTCCTACAGACAAAGGATGAAGCCTCAGTTAGCAATTGTCAAGGTTGCGAGAAAGATGTCAAACATTATCTTTTCCGTGATCAAGAACGGTAAGAAATATGAACCATACAAATGGGAAATATAGGATATTATACAACAACTATTGGACTACTTCATACAAAGCGACTCCTATACGTATTTGACGGGCTCTTAGTAGTGTCGTCTCTTGGAAAGTTTGTTGCGCTTTAACTATTATTCTGAAGAAGTAAACTGTAGGACGCCTGGCGTGTCTACTCATAGAAGTTTGTCTGATAGTACAGTTGTGGCAGAGGTTTAAACCTGCATTTTATGTGCCGGTCAGACTTTTGCATCTATATCCGAAAAATTGCAAAACTTATCGTAATACCGTAAGTGCTTGAATATAAATTAGTTAATAAACGATAAATATTTTCCAATTATTTGGAATGCAACATAGAAGTTACGTAATTTCTATGAGAAAGTTACCGAATTTCTAAAAGATTACAAATTGTCCTTCTCTGACGCTTCCCCCAAATC
>USJD01000355.1 GCA_900554835.1 uncultured Prevotella sp.
AGTGAATTGGCCGAACTCACTGGTATACAGAAATCTATTCTGAATGATGTCATAAAAGGTAAACGTTCTCTAACACCCGAAATGGCATTATTGTTGGAAAATGCCCTCGGCATTTCTGCAACATTTCTCATGAACATTCAGACACAGTACGAACTTGACTGTGCAAAACAGAGTGAAAGAGTTGTATTGCAGACTAAGATGCTGGAGATTTGGAATGTACTCAAAGAACATGTGAGTACTCAGTTCTTTAGAAAAGTAAATATTATCAAAGGCAATATCATCGAGGATGTCAAACGCATCTTTGATGTGTTTGCCGTAGATAATTTGGATGATTTCTTTGGTCTGAAAGCCAAGGAAATGGAATTGGCATATTATCGTAAGTCTGAAAAGGTAACAACTAATCCAGTTGATATTTTATCTTGGAAATACTATTGTTATTACTGTTCCAAAAATGACGAACAATCATTGGGAAACTTTGATAAAAATAGTGGTGACTTACTGACAAAAGAACTCAATAATGTTTTCAAGGAAAATTCTGAAACAGTTAAAAAGACTGGCGAAGTATTGAATAAATATGGCATACGTTTTATGGTTGTCAAAAAGGTGGGACAGGTTCCTGTAGATGGCATGTCTTTCTGGATTGGCGACAATCCAACTATCGTAGTCACAGAACGTATCTCATCTATTGATAATTTTGCCTTTACTACTTTACACGAAGTTGGACACGTTTTCAATCATCTGACGAAAGATGGAAAGGCAATGATTAATCTGTCTGACGAAAAGAAAGATTCCGAAGAGTCAGAAGCAGACGACTTTGCATTGAATGCTGTTGTTCCAAATGCAGATTGGAAGAAGTTCCTTGCTAGAACTCGTGACATTGTTCCTTACAAAATTGCTCCTTATATCAAGGAAGAGGCTGACAAATACGAAGTCAATCCTCAAATTCTTTTTGGAAGATACAAGCACGATATTGGAATATATAAAATAAAGAATTACTTTGAAACAAAGGTTTTGTAGTTCCTCTTAATAATAAAAGCCGCCATTTGCACCCTATAAGGAATGCCTATGGCGGTTTTTCTGTGTATGTATGAAACTACTACATATTTCCAAAAGTGTAGTAAGTTTATACGGAAATCTGCTTTCCCCTTTATTTATCCCAATATTTTTCAGCCATAGGCTTTAGTCTGTCAGTGATAGCTTGCATTACCACATTAAAGCTGAGTTCTTCTTTCCATTGAATCTTCCGAAGAAACAGTTTCCATTGCATCTGCCGATTGGCGTCATTGACAAACTCGGCTGTGAAAAGTTTCAGCTTAGGGTTATATTCAAGTTCACGATTATCAAATGTCGCCTTGATTGCGTCATATAGTGTTTCATCGTCCAACTGTCTTTTCGTCAATAGTTGGTAGCAATCGAAGAAATCTTTCATTCGACTGTTGTACTCGTCACGGTCCAACATAGTGTGGAACTTCTCGGCAATAACAGTCTCCAACGAATAGGCTTGGAGATTGACTGACGGAATGTTCGGCAACAACAAAGGAAAATCAATGGATGCTGGGTAAGGTGTCACGACATCTCCAAAGCCTATGTCCACGGACATCTTATGGATAATGCTGTCCATGTGTGCCGTGAAGAAGAACCTTGTACCGGGATATTTCTTTTCCACAGTGATAGGCTCCATCGTTATGTTTTCCGTATCAAACGTAACGCCATCCTCATCACAGACTATGCCCAAAATTTCCTGGAACACCTTTGTTAAGAACTCTCTGTCACGGCTTATTCTTTCTGCCATGAAGTCCACATCTATGGTTGGACGAGCGTTAAGACCATCCATCGCATAGAGCAAAGAACCGCCTTTAAGCAGAAAGTTGTCCTTGTACTGACTTACAGATACCCTGTACAGCAGTCGCTCGTTGAAGTATCTTGAAAGAAGATACATATATTTATAGCCTGTCTCGTTCATCAGATTGAGCAGACGAGTCTTGACAGACTTGCCATAGTTTTTCTTTCCCATTTTATTCTATTGCTATTTCAAGATAGTTTTTCAAAATATTGGCAACCCTAAGCCGTTTTGCGTATTCTGCCAATTGGCTTAGGTTGCGGTTCTGTTTCTTCAGATAATTTCGTATCACCTCGGAGCATACTTCCAATCCGATTTTGTTACGATACTTGACGGCATCACATACACTACGTTCCATATCCGTCATACGAATGTTGTAGCCCGACATTTCCACATCCATAACACCAAACTCCAAATTCTCCTTTTTCCAATAATAAAGTTCTATCGGTAGAGTTGGCGGTATTGCCACTTTTCGCTTGGCTTCTATAGCAACACAAAAGGAAGGTGGAACAACAGTGGAGAGCTGATGATATGCCCAAGCGTTGTACAGGCATACAATTCCATTGGGAACGATTCGTTCAATATCTATCATCGTATTGAAAAGAGCATCTGGAACAGCATAGACCCCATGGCGAACCCGAATAAGTTCTCCACGTTCCTTGGCTCTAACAATCTTCAGATAATCGGATTGCTTTGAGAACTCTGCTGTAGTTATGATGCCCCCTTGTGAGGTTGCCTTGTGTATGATTTTATTCATATCGTCACCTTATTATTATTTATTCATCGGTGCAAAGATACGATTTTA
>USJD01000356.1 GCA_900554835.1 uncultured Prevotella sp.
CCGGCAACTACTGGATAAACACCAGCGGTAATGATGTAATCGAAAAATTCATGGGCTTTATAGAGCCAGATGACGTTGATAAGATGCAGGAACTTCTGGACGGTAAATCAATAACCGCGGAAGTAAGAACCTCACTATGTTACGGTGATTTGCAAAGCCATGACATAAATGACTTCTGGACTCTGCTGCTTTATACTGGGTATTTAACTTTTGAACCGCAGTCCCATAATCCGGAAAATGATGAATACAGGCTGTATATTCCGAATGAGGAAATCAGAAAATGCTTTAAATCCAAAATTCTGAATTTCTTTAAGACCAATTCCGTTATGAAAGCCAGTACCAGTGAACTGATAAAAGGTTTCTTTGAAGGTGATGCCGAAAAGGTTCAGGATAACCTTAACATGCTCCTTGGCAAATACGTTTCAATCAGAGACTTCTCCGTCAATGCTCCGAAAGAAAACTACTACCACGGTTTTATGAACGGATTACTGGTGAACGGCACGTCTCTTATTGAAGAGCAGAAATCCAATTTTGAATCCGGCGACGGGTATATAGACTTGATAATCAAGTCTGTCAGAAGCAGAGGGATTATTGTCATTCTGGAATTAAAACAGACTTCAGACGAAAACGAAGATAAAGTGCTTATTGCTCAGGATGCTGTTGAGCAGATAATTCAAAAGAAATATGCCGACCCGTATATTAAACGCAACGACATAAAAGCAGTTCTTGCATATGGCATATGCTTCTGTAAAAAAGAATGTGCTGTTGTAGGAAAAAAACTAAAATAAACCGTATTAAAATGAGATAAGTGTCCAGGATAATGTCCGCATCCCCTAGTGATAAGATTTTTGTGTAAACAAAATAATACTGTGACTCTTTCTAAATCATTCTTGGCTTAAAAAACCTTTAATTACAACTTTCCCAATTCGTATAGACTATACCCGAATTGGGAAGTTTTTGCTCTCACACAATGGAAGCTAATCCGCTAGTTCGATTAGCCCTAAGGTATTAAGCAATTTCTCATGTGAAACGTTTATATTTATTAATGACCATTCACTGTCTTCTTGATTTAAACGAATCTTCTTTGCACGCCTTAATACACGCATAACATGTTTGTATGTTTCTTTATTTAATACCTTGGTATCATCGAACTTATTGAGTAATTTAAACGTTAATAAACTAGAAAGAAAATTACAGAACTCGCTACCAATAACAGAATAATCATCATGAAATCTCTACTCCGAATTTGATACCGAGCCTTGCTACATAAGGCTTTAGGCTCGTTTTGTTCGGTAGGCTTGAGAGGCTCGTGTTACATATTTGAGCCATCAACATAGGTGCAAGGGTTAGCTGCGCCTTTTTGTCTAAAATCATCAGGAATTCTTTTTTTGAGATATTTATTGCAGAATTCTTGGTCTGCTTTTTCTCCTTCAAATTTTATTCTTGTTCCAGATTCGTCTTTGCTCCATTTGCAATTTTTGTAGCATCCTACTACTATGCCGTTGATGGATCCTATAACGAACTTGTATTTTTTGGCTCGGTCTAGAGATAATCTCCATGCCATTCTAACTGCATGGTATATAAGTTCTTCCTCAGATGCTTTCGGATACCGCTCTCTTGCATTTTCTCTTGCTTGCTGACTTGTTTTTATTAAGATATAACGGTCGTTAGGATCAATTATATAGGTCTCAACAGAAAGGTTCTTAATCAATGTTTGTGTATTGATGACCCCATAATCGGAATCATGCCCAGATTGGATGTTGGTAAGTCCAGGAAAGCAGTCGATTAATGCAGCTTCTACAGCATATGCCTGATCCTCAGTTAGGTTATATCTATGTATTACATGAATAACGTTTAACCCCTCATTCTGAATTTCTCTAATGGTCTTGAACTTAAGAGATTCTTCATCGTCATGGTCATCGTCTTTTTGAGATTTGATTTGGGTTTTAACGTGCTCAAAAACACGATTACCTTTTCCTTTTCCAACATAAAAGGTATTTCCGTTACGTGGATCAATTAATCGATAAACATAGTAACCGATTTGTTCTCTGACCTCCGGTGGAAATTCATCATAGTTCTCTTGTGACATAAATTATTCCTTCAATGAAAAACTCTGATAATAAGCATAAATCTAAATGTTATTTATTAGCATTAACCTTTGATTCTGTTTCATTGAACATTATAAAGGGGACTTCTATAAATTACAAATTTTACAGAAAAAAGAAAGGGTTTCTTATGTTAAAATTGTGTCGTTCAAACCTAATAGTTAACTAAAAAACCCTATGAAAGATTATAGGGGACATCGCAAAAAAGTTAATTTATAGAAGTCCCCATAAGCAAAATAAGCTTTTAATTATAGAAGCTGCTTTGTAGTAATAGCTCTTAATCACTCTTATTATTAAAGCATAAGAGCCTAGCAACATCCTTAATCTTTAGACAGGCTCTTCTATGGAGTAAGATGGGGTATTAGCATTCCTTAAAGGCGGCAAGCTTTCGTAAGTTTGCGTCATAAACCACCGCAAACTTTAATCGATCCTTATTGCAGTCAAATGAAGCCCCGTAGTCTCGAGCTAGGATTTGTTTTACACCATCCTCAAGTTTAGCTTCGACCTCATTGGAGTTTTTCGTGTACTTAAATTCAA
>USJD01000357.1 GCA_900554835.1 uncultured Prevotella sp.
CAATACAATCTGTTTATTATCTCCATGAATATTTTGATATCCTCCCAAAACAATATCCAATTAAACATTATTATTAATTTGATTGTATAAAACTTCAATTGCATTTTCTACAAAAAAATCATCAGAATCTAAAAACATTACAAAATCACATAATGCTTCCTCAAAACCAATATTACGATGCTTACCTTCAGCACCATTATTTTCATCTAAATGAATAGCTTTGAAATTGTCAAAATTATAATAATCTAATTATCAATATTTAATCATTCATGTCGGTATCTTTATCTCGTCCCGTATGAGGTTGTGTCAAAACGCTGACACAGCCTTTTTTTATGCGCAAAGCCCAGACTTTCTCAAGCCCGGGCTTTGTTATTACCCAAAGTTTTCGTATCTTTAGGTATAAAGTTTTTCGTTATGGCAAAGTTACATTTTCGTCCTTACATTCCCAACCAAACCGTTCTTTTTCCACAAAGAATTGATGAAAACATAGCTGCGACCGACCCGGTCCGCATCGTGAATGCTGTTATTGACAATCTCAATCTTGAGAGTTTCAAGAAGCTTTATAAGGAAACGGGCCGTTGTCCTTATCATCCTAAAATGATGCTTAAGGTGATAATCTACGCCTACATGAATAATATCTATTCTTGCCGTAAAATAGAGAAGTACCTCCTTCGTGACATTCATTATATTTGGCTTGCCGGTAATGAGCATCCGGATTTTATCACGATCAACCGTTTTCGCAACCGTGTAAAGGAGGAAATAAATAATGTATTTACCCAGTTGGTTCTTGTCCTTGCCGATAAAGGTTTCATCAGCCTTGATGTGGAGTATATCGACGGCACCAAGATTGAATCCAAAGCCAACAAATATACTTTTGTCTGGCGCAAGACAGTCGAACGGAACCGTACGATACTAATGGATAAAATCCGTATTCTCTTGGAGCAGGTGGATGAAGCCATTGCACAGGAGAACTCTATAAAAGACACATCCGTGGAGTTTACTCCCTGCAGGCTCTCTGACATAGTGGATGAACTTAAAGAAGCCCTGGAACACCAGCCTGCAACAAAGGATAAGGAAGAAAAGAAAGCCCTGCGCAAAAAGAAGAAGCAGGTCATGGAACTTGAAGGGTATCGTGACAAGCTGATAGAATACGACAATCACCTTGATACCCTTGGAGAACGCAACTCCTATTCCAAGACCGATCCTGGTGCCACATTCATGCGCATGAAAGAAGATGCCATGAAGAACGGGCAGACCAAACCCGGATATAATCTGCAAATAGGTACTGAAAACCAATTCATCACAGACTTCCGTCTGTTTCCCAACCCTACCGATACACTGACCCTCATACCTTTTTTCCACTCTTTCCAATACCGCTATAACCGTTTACCGAATATCTGTGTGGCAGACTCCGGTTACGGTTCGGAAGAAAATTACCGGTTCATGCAGGAGAATGGGATAGAAGCCTTCATCAAGTACAATTACTTCCATAAAGAACAGCGTCCTCGTTATACTCCCAACCCGTTCCATGCCGAAAGTCTCCATTACAATGCCCAAGAGGATTATTACGTTTGTCCTATGGGACAGCACATGAACCGTATAGGAACCAAACGTGACAAGACAGCGAGCGGATACATCATCGAAAGTGCCCGGTATAAAGCAAAAAGATGCGAAGGTTGCCCTTTGCGTGGCAGTTGTTTTAAAGCTCGGGGGAACCGTATTATAGAAGTCAACCACCGATTAAATCAATACAAACGGCAGGCACGGGAAAGGTTGCTCTCAGAAGAAGGTATCAAGCATAGAGGCAGGAGGTGTATAGAACCAGAGGCCGTGTTTGGACAAATGAAATACAACATGGCATACAGAAGATTCCGGCATGTGGGAGAAGACAAGGTTACAATGGACTTTGCTTTCTTTGCTATAGCCTTTAATATCAAAAAAATGTGTGCTAAACTGATAAAAGAAGGAAAGGGGCTCATTACAGTTGCCAAATATATGTTTATGGGACTATTTATAACCCGATATAATTGGAATATAGCAACTTGTTGCCAAATGCATGAGGAAAAAGCAGCATAGCCAAAAGAAAATATAGCAGAACTGTAAAATATAAAAGAGGTTGTGCCAACGTTTTGACACAACCTCATAGTATACATAAAGAACAAGAGCAACACCATCTATTCGGTCAACAATCCTGCGAATGGAATAAAAGGAGTGTTCAGCAGGTGCTGGATGATCCACTGCTCTTGATAAAATAGTTGGTTCCCTTTTTCATTTTAAACCACTATTTTTTTGCTTTACCAACATGATTACAGGATTGTCTTCTTCATTCAACTTTGCCCGTAGTGCAACCGATGCAGTGGGTACTTATCAGGGTACATCTGTAGTAGATGGTCTCTATGAGTTGCCACGTGATGTGTCTTTGCTTGACAAGAAGGATTTGAGCAGCCCATTCAATACTCCTGTGGCTTACTTCACTCCTTATGGAATCACCAACCCATACTGGGCTTTGGCGAATAACTATAATCATACCGATGCCAAGCAGATTAATGGTAAGATTCAGGCAGATATTAACCCTATCAAGGATTTGACACTGACTTATCGCTTCGGTTTCGACTATACTGATTATGATTCCAAGACAGGTT
>USJD01000358.1 GCA_900554835.1 uncultured Prevotella sp.
TGGCTGTAACCGAAGGGATATAAGGAATCTTGCAGTTTTCTACGCTGAATCCTTCTCCGAGCATTCTCTTGAATCCGCCTTCGCCGTAGCGGGCGTAGTAGCGATAGAGATAATCCCATCGCATCTGGTCGATAACGATGCCTACAACGAGCTTAGGGCGTTGAGGCTGAGCCTGTGCAATGCCGCAGAAGCAGCAGAGCACGAAGATGAGTTTGATAATCTTATTCATAGTCAAAATGTCTTTTTTATACATAACCATTCAGTATTGTATATTACAATTCGGTTGCAAAGATACAACTTATTTTGGTATTTAACGATAAAAAAGACGATTTTTACCCAAACTTCTCATGGCGTTCAATACAGCCAGTACCGTAACACCTACATCGGCAAAGACAGCCATCCACATGGTGCCGAGACCAATGGTGGCGAGAATCAGTACGGCAACCTTCACTCCGATGGCAAATATCACGTTCTCGTGAGCGATATGAATGGTTCTTCTGGCTATCTTTACGGCAAGGGCAATCTTTCTAGGGTCATCATCCATCAGTACTACATCGGCAGCTTCGATGGCTGCATCGCTACCCAGTCCACCCATGGCAATGCCCACATCGGCACGCTTCAATACAGGGGCATCGTTGATGCCATCGCCTACGTAAGCGAGCATCTTGCCTGCTGGTTTTGTCTTCAGCAGTTGTTCTACATGCGAAACCTTATCGGTTGGCAGCAGTTCTGCGCGGCACTCGTCCAGTCCCAGTTTGTGGGCAACATCTTCTCCCACTTCTCTGCGGTCACCCGTCAGCATTACCGTTTTCTCCACTCCCAGTTCTTTCAGCTCTCTGATGGCATGGGCGCTTCCTTCCTTAAGGGTGTCGTTGATCACAATATGTCCCGCATACTTGCCATCAATGGCGACGTGGATGATGGTTCCCACCTGGTTGCAGTCGTGCCATTGGGCACCGATGCTTTCCATCATCTTCTTGTTGCCCACGCAAACCACCTTGCCGTTCACTTTGGCACGGATACCCTGTCCTGCAATTTCCTCTACATCGGTCACCTCGCAGCCATCCGTTGCTTCTTGCGGGAAGGCAGTTCGCAGGGCTGCACCGATAGGGTGGGTAGTGAAATGTTCAGCATGAGCCGCCAAATGCAGCAGAATCTTCTCCTTGTCAGAATATTCGCCAATATGCACATTATCTGCATCGTGGGATGAATGGTCTGGGCAGGAATCATCAGCATGAACAGCTGCCACGGCAAACTCTCCGTGGGTCAGAGTTCCGGTCTTGTCGAACACAACGGTTCCCACCTTGGCTAAAGCATCCATATAGTTGCTGCCCTTGATGAGAATACCATTCCGGGATGCTCCGCCGATGCCGCCAAAGAAGGTGAGGGGCACGCTGATGACCAGGGCGCAAGGACAGGAAACTACCAGGAATATCAAGGCGCGGTTGAGCCATAATGGGAAGTTTTCGCCAAAGGTTCCTTCACCTACGATTCCCGTAGCTGCCAGGAATGGAGGAATAACCGCCAGGGCAATGGCTGCGAAAACAACGATAGGAGTATAGACTCGGGCGAAACGGGTGATGAAAGCCTCGCTCTTCGACTTGTTCTTGTCTGCACTCTCTACCAGAGAAATAATCTTGGATACGGTACTTTCGCCAAAACTCTTGGTGGTGCGTACACGAACTACTCCTGAAAGGTTGATGCAACCGGACATGATAGTATCGCCTTCATTCAAATCCCGTGGCATACTCTCACCTGTCAGGGCAATGGTATTCAAGGCTGAGCTTCCCTCAACAACAATACCATCCAGAGGCACTTTTTCTCCCGGACGGATTACAATCGTTTCTCCAATCTTTACATCTTCAGGAGAAGCGATCTCTACCTTTCCGTTTCTTTCAACATTCGCCACGTCTGGTCGGATATTCATCAGATGCGAAATACTGTCGCGGCTCTTTCCTTCCGCATATCCTTCGAAGAGTTCGCCCACCTGAAAGAAGAGCATCACAAAGACTGCCTCTGGAAATTCTGTATCTGATCCAGGGAAGAATCCGATGCAAAGGGCTCCGATGGTAGCGATAGCCATCAGGAAGTTTTCGTTAAACATATCGCCCTTGGCAATACCTTCTGCAGCTTCGCCCAGCGTCTCGTGTCCTATTAATAAATAAGGAATGAGATAGACGAGGAGCAACTGCCAGGTAGCCAGGTCGTAATTCTTTTCGATGAAAACGGCTGTTATCAGGAGAATAACAGTTACACCGATAAGAATGAGTTTGGATTTCAAACCGCCTTCTTCATGATGATGATGGTGGTGGCAACCGCACCCCTGGTGCTCATGTTCTTCTGTGGAGCATGAGCAGTCATGATGATGTCCGTGATGAACTTCATGATGATGTTCGTGAGAAAGTTTCATTTCTTCCATAATTTTGCAATACTTTTAGTTCTATATACCCCGGAACATTCAGTTCCTTTTTCTATTTCGGTTGCAAAATTACGAAAAGGTTTCTGCAACTTGGTTGCAAAGGCTCCTGTTGTGAAGATTATAGCTCATCGAGAAGTTTGTTCTTTCATTGCTTATATTTATATGGTATCCTCAAATCCGCAACTAAGCCTTTCAACGTTCTTCTTGCGTGTACACATC
>USJD01000359.1 GCA_900554835.1 uncultured Prevotella sp.
GTCTGCAATACTTCCACCAGATCATTCCAGTCAAAACATTCTAATTGTCCGTATGCTTTCTTTAAATCCCAAAGAATCCGACGTTGCAGATAATCTATCATTTCTTCGACAGAAGAAGTGCGTGTCATGAAATCAATCATGTTAATCTGGATGACATTGTATTTATTTATATGCTCCTCAAAGCTGCTGTCTTTGCTAATCCTGTAAGGTTTAAACAATGCATGTGAATCATTTTCCGCGCCATAATAGGCAGACAGCATGTTGGCTGCCATGGATTTCCCGAAGCGGCGGGGACGGCTGACACAGATGTTTTTATGCTCACCAAAAAGACAGGCATTTGTGTATACCAGCATCCCCGTTTTATCTACATATATTTTAGAACGAAGGCTGCCCCGATATAAACTATATTATACTTAATTACCTTAATAATCACAAGGTCGACACTTTTAATAGCTTATTTTCTCCCTTATCCAATAGGCCTTAACCAATAGTTTCGTCAATTATTTCTTTTGCACGTTGCAAAACTGGTAATTCTCTGTTTGCTATGAGCTTTCCTAATCTTGTATTTGCTCTGTATTCATACTCTTTAACTGCATCTTCATAAGATAATTTCAGTGTCGACAAATGGAAACTATTTATCTCATCTTCTGTCAAATTTTTAGGCTCTTCATTAGGATGTGTGGTATAAAAAATCAGCTCAAATCCGCATAAAACTTGAAAAAGCATATGGGCTCTATTATGATTTTTTTGCCTAGAAAAAATCGTAAAGGAAAGAGTCACCATATGCTCAACAAAAATTCTATCAAAACTATCCTAAATGTCAAGCACACTTGTATTGATAAAGTTACTATGCTCGCAGATACCTCTATCATGATTGAGGTGCATGCCACCAAAGGCGAGCAGTGTCGATGTGGCATTTGTGGAAAAAATTCAAAGTTCTATGACAATGGTAATGAAGGTGCCAGAACCTGGAGAGCCTGCGACTGGGCAGGACATAAAGTTATTCTGGTTGGACCCTCTTGCAGAGTCAATTGTAAGGAGCATGGTGTCGTTACATGCCGCTTCCCTTGGGCTAGACATGGTTCTCGCTTTACACGTAAATTCGAGGAACAGACTGCTTGGATGGCTGTTAATTGTTCTCGTGTAGCAGTTGCTGCATTCATGAGAATTTCATGGAATACAGTAGGTCCTATCATCGAACGTGTTGAGAAAGACTTTGATATTAATCCAAATGCAAGATTTGATAACCTTGTTCGTATTGGTGTTGATGAAACAAGCTATCGCAAGGGACATAAGTATATCACAACAGTCGTTAATCATGATACGGGCAATGTCATCTGGGTTGCCAAGGGGCATGGGAAAACTATTTTTGAGCAGTTCTTTAAGCTGCTTACACCAGAACAGAGAAACAGCATTCAGCTGGTATCTGGCGATGGTGCTAAATGGATTGATGAATGTATAAAAGAATACTGCCCGAATGCTAACCGTTGTGTGGATCCATTCCATGTTATTGAATGGGCAATGGATGCTCTTGATTCGGTTCGAGTAGATGCCTGGCGAGAAGCAAAGGCAGCCACAAAGGAGCAGCCAAAAGCCAAAATAGGTCGTCCCAAGAAGGGCACTCCATCAAAAGATACCACTGCCACAGAACTCAAAAATTCTAAAATGGCATTGGGTAAAGCCCCTTCAAATCTCACTCCTAACCAACAAGCTAAGGTTGAATGGATAGCAAAAACAGACCCACGATTGTATCGTGCATACAAACTCAAGGAAGCCTTACGTCTAGTTTTCTATAACGACACCGTAGAAGATGCGAAGGAGGCCCTTGATGCTTGGTTTAAATGGGCAAGGCATTGTAGAATACCTGCATTTGTTGAACTACAAAAAAAGATAACCCGGCATAAGCAATCAATACTGAATACAATAGAGTATGGATTAACCAATGCAAGGATTGAGGCAATAAACAACAAGATAAAGCTATCAATACGAATGGCTTATGGATTTCGAAACATAGATAACATGATGGCAATGATAATGCTAAGGTGTTCCGACATAAAGGTTCAACTGCCATGGGAAATGGATGAATGGTCTTCCTTCTTCTGCTTGGGCTAGGATATCCGGTATATAAATCAGCCGCAAAGGTGCATGCACCACTCCGTGGAAACCCTTGCCCCTGATTTATATACCAGATGAAAAGTAGTCAAGCAGAATAAAGGATAAGTATGTTGCCAGAGGCAGCTACCTGCTCACACATTCTGATGATGCCTCCTTTTTCTTTATTATTCATAATACGAATCCCCTTAAACATTTTTATTTATTATAACACATATTAGTATAAAGGAGTGTGATTTTTATAGAAATGACAGAGCAAGAAGAAAGAACAAGTTGTGTAATACCAATTTGGAAGAAGTACACATTGTCTGTTCAAGAAGCAGCAGAATATTTTGGATTTAGTGATAAAAAGATTAGAAAGATTGTTGATGAACACGAAAACGACAACTTTATTTTGTGGAATGGTACAAGACCACGTATAAAACGACAGTTATTTGAAAAGTTTGTAGATGAGAAATTGACAGCCATTTAGTGCTGATTATATAGGTTTTTAATAGATTTTAAGCCTTGGTTAT
>USJD01000360.1 GCA_900554835.1 uncultured Prevotella sp.
GGGTGCTCCACCTGATGATTTCTCTGCAAATGGCCAGAACTGGGGATTCCCTACTTACAACTGGCATGAAATGTTGAAGGATGGTTGCCAGTGGTGGGTTCGCCGCTTCCAGAACATGTCTCTGTACTTTGATGCTTACCGTATCGACCATGTACTCGGTTTCTTCCGTATCTGGGAGATTCCTGTAGATTCTGTTCACGGATTGCTGGGTCAGTTTGCTCCTGCGTTGGGAATGACGGCAGATGAGATTCGTTCTTATGGCCTTAATTTCCAGGAGGATAGATTCACCCGTCCTTTCATTACCGACTGGATTCTGAACCGCATGTTCCATGAGCGTGCTGACGAAGTGAAGGAGAAATATCTCGACCGCTTGGATGACGAGCGTTATCAGATGAAACCGGAGGTGAATAGCCAGCGCAAGGTGGAAGCTTTGTTTGAAGGTGCTACCGATCAGAAGAATATCTGGCTCCGTGATGGTCTCTATGCTCTGATTAGCGATGTGCTCTTCGTTCGTGATCATCGTAATCCGGGATTGTTCCACCCACGTATCTCGGCTCAGTTTGATTTCATCTTTGAGTCACTTTATGATAACGACAAGGCTGCGTTCAATCGTCTTTATAATGATTATTTCTATCGTCGCAACAACCAGTATTGGTATGGTGAGGCGATGAAGAAATTGCCTAAGTTGGTTCAGGCTACCCGCATGTTGGTATGTGCCGAAGACCTCGGAATGGTGCCTGATTGTGTGCCATGGGTAATGAATGAGTTGAAGATCTTGAGCCTGGAGCTGCAGAGCATGCCTAAGGATCCTTCTGTGAAGTTCGGCCATCTGAGCCGTAATCCTTATCGCTCGGTTTGTACCATTTCAAGTCATGATATGCCTACCCTCCGTCAGTGGTGGGATGAGAATATCCAGCGTACTCAAGAGTATTATAATACGATGCTCTATCGTCAGGGTCCTGCTCCTCATCCGCTCCCAGGTTGGCTTGCCAAGGATATTATCTCACGTCATCTGACCTCTCCTTCTATGCTCTGTGTGTTGAGTATTCAGGATTGGCTTGCCATCGACGAGCATCTCCGCTTGCCAGATGCGAATGCTGAGCGTATCAATATCCCTGCTAATCCTAAGCATTACTGGCGCTATCGTATGCACCTTAATATCGAGGATCTGGCAAAGGATGCTGCTTTCATGAATCAGTTGACTGAATTGATTTCGCAGGCAGGAAGAAACTAAGGTTTCCGAAAATGCGATGAACGTTTTCGACCGTACAGTTTGAATGTTTTTAAAGTTATTATTATCAGGCTTTGGTTAGTTTTTAGATAAAAGAATGAGGGTTGTGCAAACGTTTGCACAACCCTTTTTTTATTTATTTCATATTATAATATGGTGTATTTCCAAGTTTTTACTAATTTTGCAGTGTAGATAATAATAGCTTAAAATATGAAGAAAATCAGTGTTTTACTTATGGGCTTGTTGCTCCCTATGTTTGCAGCAGCTCAGACCGTCAAGTCTCCTGACGGGAATGTTTCTTTGACCTTCTCCCTGACAGGTAATGGTCAGCCTACTTATGAGATGAGTTACAAAGGCAAGACTGTCTGTAAGCCTTCTCATCTCGGTTTGGAGTTGGCAAAGGATAAGCATGCCTCTAAGGGGATGGAAGAAACGGATTTGATGGATGGTTTCTCCGAGACCGGTAGCAAGACTTCTACTTTTGATGAGACTTGGAAACCAGTCTGGGGTGAAACCTCCACCATTCGCAATCATTACAATGAGTTGGAGGTAAACCTCAATCAGGCTTCTTCCAATCGTAACATTACCATCCGTTTCCGTGTCTATGATTACGGTATGGGCTTGCGCTACGAGTTCCCTCAGCAGGAATCTTTGAATTACTTCGTGATTCAGGAGGAGCACACTCAGTTTGCAATGGCTGGTGATCATACTGCATACTGGATTCCAGGTGATTATGATACACAGGAGTATGAGTACAACATCACTCCGCTGACTGGTATCCGTCCTATCATCGCTGCTAATCGTGAGAAATATAAGAGTAATTCTTCTACTACAGTTTTCTCTGATACGGGTGTGCAGACTTCCCTTCAGTTGAAGACGAAGGATGGTCTTTATATCAATATCCATGAGGCTGCCTGTCTGGATTATCCTACCATGCACCTCAATCTGGATGAAAAGACATTGACCTTTGAGTCTTGGTTGACTCCTGATGCCGTAGGCAGAAAGGGATTCATCCAGACTCCATTCAATACTCCTTGGCGTACCGTGATGGTGAGCGATGATGCCCGTGATATGCTTTCATGCAAGTTGACATTGAACCTCAACGAGCCTTGCAAGATTAAGGATACATCCTGGATTCATCCTACCAAGTACTGCGGTGTATGGTGGAACATGATTGTAGGTACCAAGACCTGGAGCTATACCAACGACCTGCCATCTGTTCGTCTCGGTGTAACCGATTACAGCAAGTGCAAGCCTAATGGCACTCATGGTGCAACCAACGAGGAAGTAAAGCGCTATATCGACTTTGCTGCCAAGAACGGTTTGCAGGAGGTGCTGGTAGAAGGCTGGAACGAAGGTTGGGAAGACTGGTTCGGTCAT
>USJD01000361.1 GCA_900554835.1 uncultured Prevotella sp.
TAGCTATGGAACAATAATAACAAGATTTGGGTTGTTCATTTGGTGGGTTGGGATTATTTGCTAGTTTCTATTTCAGGTTTCTGCTGATTTTTAGCGTACTCCCAAGGATCCCAGGCTGCAATGTCAAAGTCATTGCTAAGTTCTGCCATGTTCCAAGTATGGCGCTTCATCAACTTGGTGGCGTCCTGATTACTTTCATGGAAGTCTTGGGTTAACACATTCTCCATGCAATGCTTCCATAGAGCTCGAGCAAAGTCTCTTAAGTACTGCTCTACATCATTGATGCCTGCCATTTTAGCAGTACCAATAACGCTAGACCAAATACATTGGCTCTGCATTGAGTGTTTATTGACCTTGAAGAAACAACCAGAGCGTAAGACTGCTAAGTGTCTGATTGTTTGCTCACAGACATTGGTATCAAGAGGTATCATCGGGTCTGTCAGCATGTTCTCCATTTGTTTTTGGTGGTTCTTATAGTAGACACAAGCTTTGCTCAGTGGGGTGACTACCGCTTGAGTGTAAGCTGTGCCTGTGCTATTTGGCTTTATCCTATCTTTGCCTAAATGGGCCATAATGTTATTTAATGCAGTTACTAGCTTGTAAACAGGACCTCCAACTTCACGTAGCTTGGCGCGTTGTTCCTTAGATTCCTCGCTGCTATCATTGTATGGAGTTTCGTATGCATATATCCTAGAGTAGATTGCTAAGGCTAGGTAAACTATTGTTATGTCGTCACACTCAAGGAGTTTTTTGGTGACGCGTTCAATAAGTTCGTCGTCTTCAAGCTTATCGAACTCATTGAAGTCAGCACTTATAGGTAACGCCTTGATTAGCTCTCTTCTTGTATGGATCATACAAGTCTGGTGTTTACGAGGCTTCTTTTCATTATCATCTTTTGTAAGCTGTTTTAATACGCCTTCATAAGCTACGTGCCCGTCCGTACAAAGAGTTTCGAGCTTATTAAAATCTTTTAGGTGATTGTAAATTTCACTAGTCGATCTTGTTGGCAAATAGTAGTACAGCACCAACCTATTTTCTTCATAGGCCGATGTGGTCAACGACATAATGTAATTTTTGCCATGAACGGTTAAAGATTCCTTTAGTCCATTTATTTCATTTGTAGCTTGTTGAATCTTTTGCCGTAAGTTTCGTATTTGGTCTATTGGAGCATTGGTAGCTTCTTTTTGCGTTAATTCCCGTTCTAGCTGGGCTCTTGTTTTTTCTAACTCATTATATTTTTGAACTTGGACTCGCTGTTCTTTGGTCATGACCTTTTGTTGAGAAGCAAGACATGAGAACGGGGTTTCATCTGCAAGCAACACTCTTTTTTCTCTAGCTTTGCTTTGGATGTAATTATAGAGTAGCACAAGATAAGTGTTACTAAAGTAAATTATATTTCGATAGATAGTAGAGCCACCTATATGGAACTTATCCATGGCGTCACTCATCAATCGATAAGTAGGAATGCCTAGATAATTGCCTATCCCAAGAGCGATAATCAAATCCATGCTAAGTCTATAATTTGGATTAGGTGCAGGTGATTGATCTGGCTTTAATGCTATTGATACCTTACCGCATTTTTGGCAATAAGATACTTCATGTGCTTCAGACACAAGGTTACAGAAGTTCGATAATTTAGCCTGACTACTAAGTAATGAAGAAGCTAAGGTATTAAGTCTTATTAACTTACCAGGCTCTTCACCTTGTGGGCACTTCGGGCAATAAGCTTCGTTGTAACTCTTGTTTTGGGGTTCTGTAGAACGAGTGATGCTTGAACGTTTGCCGTTTTTCTGAACTGGCTCTTTATCCTCAGCAGGATCAACGGTAGCAAACACTTCAAGAGCCTCCACGAATTTAGGGGCTTCTTTTTTTAACTCATCTAGCTATTCCGCTGGAGTATTTTTAACTAATTGAGTGACTGCCACTTCAACTTGAGCAAACGTTCTCTTTGTATAGTTATCCAGCTTTTGGAGGGAAACAACCAATTCTCCGAACTCACCCTACTGTTCAACGGTCTTGACGCTTAGTCTTGAGGCATCTTTGATGTCTTTTTTAGATGGAGTAAGCGAGCTTTGATTATAGTAACTCTTACAATAATTTGCCCATTTGTTAACTTCGTTTATTGAATATATAAATGCTTCGGCTACGGTTTTTTGTTCGAAGGCTTCAATAGGGATATACTGCTTATTTAAATCTCTTGCGACGTTGATATACCCTTGGTAAGCGTTGATTAAATCAGGGAATGCGTTGAGAACATGCTTTACCGAAGCTTCGTCTTGCTCAACTTGTAGTTGTAAGAGAGCTTTTTGTTGCTCGAGTAATTGCAATCTTTTATCTTGCTTAGCGATTTTTTTATCTTGTTTGGCGATCTTTCTATCTTGTCTGACAATCTTTTTTTCTTGCTGGGCGTTTTGAGCAACTTGTTTAGCCAAGAGTGCTTCTAACTCAGCAATACGCTTTTCTTTATCTTGATTATCTTGGCAGTTGTCAGTCATGATAATTCACTCTTTTATTGGTTAATTTTCAGGCTCTCCGTGCATATGTGTGGGTAAAAGAGCCAATTTAGCAACAGATATAGG
>USJD01000362.1 GCA_900554835.1 uncultured Prevotella sp.
TCTGGATAATTTGCATAATTCTTATCTGATTTTTTTATGAAAAGATGGGGTTGTTTCAGATTTTATTTGTACTTTTGCCAGTAGTATTTAAATCAGTAGTATTTTATGATGTCATTCCTAACTCGCATATATCCTTTCAAGCAGAGCAGACACTGGTTGAGAGATGGATTTTTCTATGGCCTTGTCATTTGGGCTATATTATATTTTCTGCAGCCTTTCGGGTTCTGTCTGTATCAGGGCAATAAATGTCTTGCTGCTGCCTTGTTTGGCATGGTCACTTTCGTGTGCTATGCTCTTTATTTAGCTTTGGTATTGAAGTGTTTTCACCGGACTGTCAATCCCTGGCGCATCTGGCATGAAGGAATGGCAGTACTCGGGCTCATTGTCATGATTGCCTTTTGTAATTTCCTTTTATCCTCATTTCTCTTTCATTATACAATCACTATCAGGCTTTTTCTGTTGTTTTTGAACTGGACGATTATTGTAGGTATCTTTCTGACTTTGCTGTCAGTCGGAATACAATACAACAGATATTTAAGAGACAGAATGGAAGATTTGTTGCACAAAACGACTCAGGAACAAAAGGAGGTGATTATTACAATCCACGATACGAGCAGCAGGGGAAATGATCTTGCAATGCCTATCAATGATCTGCTTTATATCGAAGCGCAGAAAAACAATATCTCGGTCTGTTTTGTAAAGGAGGATCATGTTGTTTCTGCTGATGTTCATAATACGCTGACGCGTACTTTGGAAGAACTGAAGGGATATGATAATATCTTCCAATGTCACCGTTCTTTTGCCGTTAATGTGAATAATATATCTTCGGCTAAAGGTAATTCTAACGGGTATCAGTTGAAACTGGATAAATGTGCTGATATCATCCCTGTTTCGCGGTCATTTGTGCCTCAGTTTAAGACATATCTTACTTAGTTATTCGTCCTTTTAATTAGTTGCTCGTCATCATAAGTTGTTGTCTGTCATAGGTTTTAGCTGTATATCCTGAGAATTTGGTTAGTTCAGTTTTGTGCTGTATCTTTGCAGCATGAAACAACGAATGATACATATCGCATTACTGCTATTTATGGTAGTTGATCTGACTGCTCAGACTCTGATTTCAGGAATGGTCATGAGTGGTCAGGAACCTCTTGTTGGTGCCAACGTTTTTATCGCTGGTACTATTGATGGATGCCTGACGGATTCTCTTGGAAGATTCTCTTTTTACACTTCCAAGACAGGAGAAATAACCCTGAAGGCAACCATGATAGGCTTTGAGGAATACACACAGGATTCTGATGTCAGCAAACTGAAGCATCTCACCATTTCAATGAATGAAAAGGCTGCAACAATCCAAGAAGTTGTAGTATCTGCCAGCACTTACAGTTTTGGAAAAAGTGATCATTTCAAGACGATGGATGCGCTGGACGTGGTGATGGCAGGTAATTCATGTGGAGACATTGTGGCAGCTTTGCAGTCATTGCCAGGAACGCAAAAGGTGGGAGAGGATGGCAAACTCTATGTAAGAGGTGGTGAAAGCGAAGAATGTCAGACTTTTATCAATGGAATGCACGTACTTGTTCCCTATAGTACCAATGCCGAAAATACAGCAGTGCGAGGCCGTTTTTCTCCTTTTCTGTTCAAGGGAATTTGCTTTTCTCTTGGAGGTTATGGCGGAGAATATGGGCAGGCTCTTTCGTCTGTTCTTCCGATGGAGACCACAGATGTGGCGACGAGCGACAAATATGGAGTCAGTGCATCACTGGTGGACTGGAATATCGGTGGAACTAAGGTGTTTGATACCAGCTGTCTGTCATTTAATGCGGCACTGACAAGTATGGGTATCTACAACCACTTGTTTTCTGAAAGATTCGATTTCTACAAGCCATACCTGAAATTATCTGGCGAGGCCCAATATAAGATGGAGTTCAAGAATGCTGGAATTTTGAAGACATACGTTGGCTATGATTTCACTTCTGTAGGGCAGCGTATTGATGGCAGAAATCTTTTGCTGAAGGAGAATAATGTATATGCAAATGCTACCTATAAGGCAGCGTTTGGTACTGGCTATACCTTCTTCTGTGGTATGGCAAACTCATCGGTTTTCAATGATATAAAAGATGCCAAGGTTGCTGGTGACAGTTTTTATAATTTCAGGAATGAGATACATCTGAAGACAGAAATGCGCAAGGTTTGTTCGGATGTACTGAAATTGTTTGTTGGTGTGGAGGATTATCAGCGAAACAGTTTACTGGAGTATGATTCCTATCGCTATACCTTGGATTATAACATCCTGGCTGCCCATGCTGATGCCCAGTGGAGGATGCTGCCCGGTGTGTTTCTGAATCTTTCAGCAAGGACTGAATATATGTCGCATGCGCAGTGGCTGTTCATGCCAAGAGCTACTCTCTCTTATATTCCCAATAAGAACTTCCAGTTCTCGCTTGTGGCTGGTCGGTATAGTCAGGCTGCAAGTGATGATGATCTCGCCACCAGCAACTATTCTCTTGGGCAGAGTACTGCTGATCATGCTATCATCTCCATGCAATATAAATCGGCGGGTACACTTGTA
>USJD01000363.1 GCA_900554835.1 uncultured Prevotella sp.
TGATAAATAGTTAGGACGCTGTATTGGTGATATACAGAAAGACATACAGAGAGTATTGGAGTGTATCATGAAATAAAAGTTAAAAAACAAAGAAAAGAGGTCGGATTTTATATAATATCAACAAAAAGTAGTATATTTGCAATCTAAAGCAAGAAGTATGCATATATTAAATAACCATACAAGAAAGTCTTTGAGTCGAAGACTTGGTAAGTCTTATGATGAGATGTTGCAGATGAGTGCGGAAGATTTGGATGCCCTCATCGAAAAGCGTATTGGCAAAAAGCTAACTCCTGCTTTTTCTTTGAAGAACATGGTAAATCGTGGCTCTGTCTATCTGTTTTTCAAGCGTTTAGTTTCGCAGAACGACATAGATAGGCAGTTGGCTAAAATCTAAAAATATTTGCCATGGAGAATAATGTACGAATAACAGCACTTTATCAAGACTATAACACTGTCATCAAGCCATTAATAGCAGAGGTGGAAGCAAGAACAGAACAATTTCCATTGCCTTTGTTCAATGAGATTCGGGCCTTGCATGACCATATAGCACGTTGTTATTCCGACAATATTTCTTCACAACAGATAGACTCTGAGATTCACAAGGCAGAACGTCATATCATAAGAATTATGCTTGATTGCTACAAGTGTCTGAACTTGTCGTTGCATGATGCAGTTTTGCTTTTTGAAAGACAAACCAAGCATATCGATTTGACAGTTCTTCAGAATGGAACCTTTTATACAAAGTATAAGTCTCTTCGTACGAAAGCGATTCAAACCGTGCGAAAGGCAAAGTCCTTGGAGGCATTGGATTCCTATGCAGCTCTTGATACTTTTCAAGAAGCTTTCAATGTGTATTGCGATTTGGAAAATATAATAGATGAGGTAACTCCCGATTTACATTGGGCGCGTGTCCGCTTCTCTGTGCGCAGAGTGTTGCAAGTGCTGTTGTGGATTTTGAGTGCTGTTGCTTCTGGATTTGTGTCGATATTATTGGCTGACTTTTTCTGATTTCTTTGTTTTAGTAACAGTTAAAAAATAACTTGGTACAAAAATGCTAAGCAGATTTGCACCTAACGACATAGTTCCACTTAGGCAATTGTTCATCAAATATGATTCGCTTTTGTCTTTCGGAAACATATGATTCGTCAAGCGTTCTTTGAGTTTGATATTCTTTAGAGTTGATGGTGGCAACAACAACCAATCCCTTGGATGTCGTAGTTTCATTTGCTTTCTTGCAAGCATATTCTGCAGACAGCAATGGTACTCCACTCCAGGATCTTGTTATATGTGCAAACAGCTTATGTTCTATTGGATTATACTTAGAACAGTATGGTGGATAATGCACAATGATAATATCCAATTCAAGAGATGTGGCTAACTTTAAAAGCTCCTGCTTGAAGATATGATGTGAGGCAGAGTTTGACCCTCCTCCATCGCATAAGATGCAGATGGCAGTTGCCTTGGGATATTCCCATTGCAGGTAATCCTTCCAAATGCGTGCAATGTTGTCACACACAAACTCAGCAGTGTCATGGCTGTTTCCTATGGTGAGATAGCCGACGTTCCTCTCGACATCATAGATTCCATGCGGAATGATAGTTCCATTGGAAAAAGACACGAAGTCATGGTCAAGAGCAGCTAACTCCTGACAACTGAAAGTCTTTCCTGCACGTTTAAAGTTGCCGAGCATTTCCTTTTTCTTGGTATCAATACTGAGAACTGGTATTCCAAGGCGTGTACAAGATGTCCAGGTAGCTTCCAGAAGCTTGAACTGAGCGTCTCGGTTCTTGACTTCCTTCAAGGTCTTTGTCTTGTGAAAGGAACGTTTCTTGAAACCTCTGAGTTTTACCATTTTACGAGCAATATAAGGAGATATGCTGATGCCGTGCTCTTTGAATATTTGTACGATTTGAGCAATAGAGATGTCAAGCCATCTTACGGAGTCATCCTGTGGAAGCCCCGCCATGTGTTTTTGAACAATCTCATCGAACAGAACCAAGTATTCTGGATGCTTGTCTAAGATGGCTTTGCGACCACCACCTGCAATACGGACTGTTTCCGAAGAAAGAATGGTCTTTTCGTTTAACTCGCGAATGCCCCTATAGATGGTGTTCTTTGATATGTGAATAGAGGCACACACGGCTGCCACGCCATGTTTGCCTATGCTGATAGCTCTTGTAGCACAATATAGCCGATGCTGACGCTCGTCTAATTGCTGGATGTATGTCAAGTCGGTCTCTGAAAAGACTTCTGCTAGAATCTTTGTATTCATTATAACTGCCTGGAAATCAGTTATAAAGATACAAATTTTCTGGCAGATTAAAGAATGTAAATAGTTAATAATCAATAAGTTAAAAAGAAATTATGACAATGAAAAATTATAGAAAATATGAGGCAAAGGAAGAGTTTGGAACTCTATCCTTTAACCATGTGTTACTTCATAATAAGGACACAAAAATGTACCAAGTTATTTTTTAATCATTACATAACCAAGGATGCTCTTTTGATGAACATGAGACCAGATTCTTCCTATGAGTTCG
>USJD01000364.1 GCA_900554835.1 uncultured Prevotella sp.
CAGATTATTGAGCACAGAGAAGAGAGAAATCTGTGTAAACTTGGTTATGCCTGTGATGAAGACAAACTTCTCGTATTTGTCGTCGGCTTTCAATATGGCAAACACCTCTCTATAGATGCTGGTACATGCTTCGTGCTGAGGAGTCTTCCATGAATGCTGTAATGGAGAGTCGTACTCATCTATGAGGATAGCCACTTGTTGTCCGGTTTTGCTGTAAGCACCCTCAATTATGTTCTTGAATCTTACGGCAAGAGAGCTATCTTGGCGCACAACAATTCCATACTCCGTCTCTAAAGTATGAAAAGCATCGTCAAGATAACTTCGCACTGTTTCAGGTCCAGCACCTGCCTGACTCATATCAAGTCGGATGACAGGTCGCTTCACCCATTCCTTCTCCATCTGCATAATCTTCAACCCTTCGAAGAGTTCCTTCTTACCCAGAAAGTAGGCTTCGAGCGTATCTACCAACAGAGATTTACCAAAGCGGCGTGGGCGGCTCAGGTAATTATACGTTTTATTTCTGTTGGCAAGTTGCCAGATAATATCTGTCTTGTCAACATAAAGATATCCACCCTTTCTGATTTTTTCAAAAGACTGGATGCCTACTGGTAATTTTCTATCGTTCATATCTACTATAATTGCTTGTCTAATTACAAAAAACAAAATTATCGTGACTTGCTAAGTTCACCTATATATGCCCCTTGCATATCAGGTACTTGCCATACGTATATTTCATTTTAATCATGGTGCAAAGGTACGAAAAAACAAAATAACTACCAAGCTTTTAGAATTTTTTCTATATAATTTATTCAAGATTCGCAAGTTCAGGATACTATCTTACGGCAATCTTCTGACCCTTAGCCTGAGCACAGGAGTGGGTAGATGCCTTCACGATGTAAATGCCGGATGGAACTCGCAGAATCATTCTCTGCTGTCCCGTTTAGTCTGGACGATTATTATATAAGTTATTAATATCCAATATTTTATGTTCTAGAAGTTGTGTATTCGATTTGATTTTGTACCTTTGCACTCATATGGTATCCTAGCCTATTTTAACCTACTAAAACAGTTCTTTCAACTGAGAAAAGAAACATTTATACTTAGATAAAATCTCCGTTCATAGACGTTGAATGTCCGTTCAACGTCGATGAACCGCCATTCATAGACGCTGAACCGCGGTTCAACGTCTATGAACGGAGATTTCAATAGGGTTAAAGAACATTTTATCCTATAATCAACCAAGACTTTTCCCGAGATTAACCCATTATTAATACAGCAAGAAGGAAGAAAGGAGATAAGAGGAAGCCTGAAAAGAAATAAAAGGAGGAGAGAAAAGAAATAAGAGAAGGGAGAAAAGAAATAAAAGGTATAAGGAAATGAGATAAGGGGCATAAATGAAGAAAAGATGTTTTTAATTTGGTGGTTTCACCATTTATTCGTATCTTTGCCAACAAAGAGAATATCACTTAAAAGAAAGGCGAGCAATTATGGCAAGAAAACTATATCCGATAGGATTACAAACTTTCGAACGAATCCGAGTAGAGGATAAGTTCTACATTGACAAGACGGAATATGTATATCGTATGGCACATACTGATGGTACTTATTTCTTCCTGAGCCGTCCACGCCGTTTCGGAAAGTCGCTGTTGCTGACTACCATGAAGAGCTATTTTGAAGGAAAGAAGGATCTTTTCAAAGGACTCGCCATCGAAAAGCTAGAAAAGGATTGGATAAGCTATCCGGTGCTGCATTTCGATATGAGCATGGGCAAACACATGGAGATAGCCCAGCTGGAAAGATATTTCGACCAGCGACTTGCAGAACAAGAGCAGAAATGGGGCATTACGAATCCGGCTGTTGATGCCAACGTCCGCCTCATCTCACTTATCCAGACTGCCTATAGGGAAACGGGCAAGCAAGTGGTAATACTGATTGACGAATATGATGCCCCTTTGCTTGATGTGGTGCACGAGGATGAAAAACTGGAAGAACTTCGCAACGCCATGCGCAATTTCTACAGTCCGCTAAAAGGATGCGAGAAATTGCTCCGCTTCGTATTCCTCACAGGCATCACCAAATTCTCTCAGCTCAGCATCTTCAGCGAATTGAACAACATCACCAATATCAGTATGGACGAGCCGTATGCCGGCATTTGCGGAATTACGGAAGATGAACTGGTGAACGGAATGCGGAATGACATAGAGGCACTTGCTGAAAAATTAAACTTATCGTATGAGCAGACGTTAGCTAAGTTAAAGGATAATTATGACGGCTATCATTTTACATGGCCTTCTCCAGACGTTTATAATCCGTTCAGCTTATTAACCTGCTTTGCCAAGCAGAAGATTGATTCCTACTGGTTTGGATCAGGCACTCCTACTTATCTGATCAATATGATGCGCAATTTCAACTTTCTGCCAGCGAACCTGGGCGAGAGTATGGAAGCCGGAAAGGATGACTTTGATGCTGCCACGGAAACCATGACCACCATCATGCCGCTGCTCTATCAGAGTGGCTACATCACCATCAAGG
>USJD01000365.1 GCA_900554835.1 uncultured Prevotella sp.
GTTATAAATTGCGGCGTAAAACCCACACGCTTGCGTGTGGGATGAAAGCTGCTTTTTATGAAAAACTATATTTCTATTACTTGATATTAGCAGGCAATATATATAATATACGTAAACGACACAAAGTTCAAAATGAGCAGGTAACAAAAGAATTAGTAAATAACATAGGTCGAGAAGAACTTTTGATGAAATTCGTTCTATGAAAAGTGCTGTGTCGAGAATAGCGTATCCTCGGTATCTCAAGGCTGTTAGAGTAACACTTGTAAGTCTTGGTTTTGATAAAGAGTGGGTAAACACTGATTTTAGAGATACGTTAGAGGCACAGTATTTGGAGGGGTAATCATGGCCCGACCAAAATCAATAATGTACAGATTAACATTTCCATTCCTTCCGAGTGGAAAAAAACAGCTTAAAAACCTTGCCCGTATCTATTGTGTCGAAGAAGGAACTACTATTACCTTTTTTGACCTAATGCGCAGAGGTATTCAGGAAAAATATCAGTTAGGAGAAACAGATGATGAGCGAGGAACAATATCATAGTGCTTCGCTTTGTAAATATCTGCAATCAGTACTGATACATAATCAAAGCATTGGAAGTGAGGCCAGACCATATACATATATTTGTAGATTGTCCACAGACAGTTGCCCCTTGCGATATAGTAAGAACATTGAAAAGTATCAGTGCAATTGAAATGTTCAAGGCATATCCACAATTAAAGCAGTTCTACTCTCGTTGTGGAGTATTATGGTCAAGATGGTATTTTGTATCTACCGTAGGTCATATATGTGAAGCTACAGTAAAGAAATACATCGAGGAACAGAAAAATCAAGAGTGACGAAGAATACAAGAAACTTTTGAAACAATATCATAAACTTTCTGACAGGCATATCTTAGTTGTAGAAACTGATATGCCTTATCCTGATGTTCTGAAAGTCGTGGCTCTTTCTGATAAAATCCGCAAAGCTGGCAACGAGCTTGTTAGTCTTACGAGAAAGAATTACGACCAGCTCATGCGTACCAAGAAATATCGTAAACTACTAAAACTGTACGGCAATACTGAGGATAAGAACAAACGTAAAGCTCTCGCGAGTCAGCTCAATGATATGCAGAAATCTTATAATGTTACATGGGATTTTGGCAGGATATCTATGATTCCTATAGGCAAGAAATACAGTATAGATGCGGTGTTTGCTCTTGCAAAAGCCGAAGATATATGGCGGGGTATGGAAAAATGCCTTTATGGTAACGGTAAGACCACACATTTCTCAAAATACGGAAAATTACCATGTATAAGAGCAAAACAGATAAATCGTGGCATTCCGATGTTTGTTGAGGATGGTAAACTTCGATTCAAACTTAGAAAAATGCAATTCGGGATTCAAGTCAACGACAATTTTCAGTCTGATGAAGCTAACGCCGTTTTGTCTTATCTTGAAAATCCTGACAAGATGGATGCTGATGCTGTCAATACACTTATAGAAGAAGCCTGTGGTATAGATACTTACAGACCTTGCTATGCTACTCTTGTTCCAAGGTTGATAAGAGGTAAGTACAGAGTATATCTGCATCTGACAATAGAAGGTAAAGCTAAGCCTAAATATGATAGATTCGGCAATCCAAGACATAAATATGGTAAAGGCATGATAGGTGCTGATATAGGAACGCAGACAGTTGCCTATACTTCTGATACTGAAGTCGGACTGAAGAACCTTTCAGAGCGTGACAACAGCATACAGACTTCTGAACGCAAGGAACGCTTATAAAATCGTGCTATGGACAGGAGTAGACGAGCAACCAATCCACAAAATTACAATCCTGACGGCACTATCAAGAAAGGTAAAAAGACTTGGAAATATTCTAATCGCTATAAGAAGCAAAAAGCCAAACACGCTGAATTATGCCGTATAAATGCAGAAAATAGACAGCTTGCAATAAACGAAGATGCTAACTATCTGCGAAGTCTTGGCGATACATTCGTCACAGAACCTAAAAATGCAAGCAAGCTCTTGAAACGGGCTAAGAAGACTACTGTTAATAGTAAAGGCAAATTTAATAAGAAAAAGCGCTTTGGCAAATCTATAAAGAATCTTTGTCCGTCTGGATTTCAAATTACTGTTGAAAAGAAATTCAAGGTCACAGGTGGCGCATATATAGAAGTTCCGTATAATTATAGGGCCAGCCAGTACGACCACACGGCAGATGACTACATTAAGAAAAAGCTGTCTGATAGGCTCTACAGACTTCGAGACGGAACATTGGTACAAAGAGATTGGTATTCATCATTTTTGCTCTATTGTTACGACTACAGAACGCAGGATATAGACAAAGATAAATGTATTACAGATTTCGGCGAATGCTATAATAAAGAAAAAGCCCTAATCGCAAGGATTAAGGCTAATAATATCAAAATACTAAACAGTGGAATTAAAGTAGCTTAACAACTAAATATTAGGAAGATTAACTGTACTTCCTTGTCGTAAGACAGAAATTTACCGCTAATGTGGTCGTAGGACTCTTTGGTAATAAAA
>USJD01000366.1 GCA_900554835.1 uncultured Prevotella sp.
TGAAGCGTTTCATGGCATTCTCTTCTATCTCTCAGGCAGGTTACATCATGTTGGCAGTGGTAGGTAACTCAGCGATGAGCGTGAGCGCCCTGACTTACTATGTATTGATTTACGTAGTAGCCAACCTGAGCGTCTTCACCATCATCTCATCTATTGAGGAGCACAACAACGGTACAGTTCAGATGGACAGCTACAATGGTTTGTACAAGACCAACCCACGTCTGGCATTCCTGATGACCTTGGCATTGTTCTCATTGGGTGGTATTCCTCCTTTCGCTGGTATGTTCTCGAAGTTCTTCGTGTTCATGGCAGCAGTTGGTACACACGACATCCACACCACATTGGGAGCCTGGGCATACGGCGTAGTATTCATCGCGTTGGTAAACACAGTTATCAGCTTGTACTACTACCTGCTCATCGTGAAGGCTATGTTCATCAAGCACAGCGATAATCCGCTTCCTACTTTCCAGAGTGCATGCTCAACCAAGTTGGCGCTTGCAATCTGCACTGTAGGTATCGTAGCATTCGGTATTTGCTCATTCGTCTTCGACTGGATTTCAGTTGCAGTGAATGCGTAAATCATCAATAATTTATAAAAATCCCGCTAATCGTATAGATTGGCGGGATTTTTTTTTGTTTTATCTAAAATTTGCAGTACCTTTGCACCCCGAAAGAGGCATGGTGCCTCCACTATAAATTGTAAATTATAAATTATAAATTTAAAATGGATAAGTTACCAATGAATGATGTTCCGATGCTCGTAAGTGCCATCAACTTCCTGCTTCGTGACCACGAGTTTGAAACACTCGATGAAATCTGCAATCACTTCAATGTGAACCGTGCGGCATTAGAAGCCCAAATGGCTACCCAAGGATTTGAGTGGTCAGAGCAGCAGAAGAAATTCTGGTAAAACCCACACGCCCAGAAATGTATAGTCAGCACGCCCTGAACCAACGGTCACCGGCCGAAGGGAAAGGTAAAGGGCAGAAGCTCCTAGCCCAGGGCAACACCCTGGGTAAATATAATTCCATTTAAAAACGCCCTGTAAGGGCAAAAGCTTTTAAAAAAATATAAATTGTAAATTATTAATTAATTATGACTCCTCCTCGACCCTTGTGGAAGTCTGTACAAGACTATGTTTTGATTGCGATAGGTATGATATCCTACGCTATTGGATGGAACGTGTTCCTCTTGCCAACCAATGTAACAGCAAGCGGACTTCCTGGTATCTCCAGTATCATCTATTGGGCAACCGGTTGCCCTGTGCAAATTCCGTATTTCATCGCCAACGCCACCTTATTAATATGTGCGTTCAAGATTTTGGGAGCTAAGTTCTGCGTCAAGACCGTTTATGCCGTCATCGTGGTAACCGCCTTGACCTCCTTCTTCTCCAGTCGTTTAGGCGATATTCATCTCTTGGAAAACCAACCTTTATGGGCTGCTTTCCTGGGTGCCGTTTTCTGCGGCTGCGGAATCGGACTCGGTTTCTCTGTTGGTGGAAGTACGGGTGGTACGGATATCATCGCCGCCATCGTCAACAAGTATCGCGACATTTCTCTAGGTAGAGTGATTATGATATGCGACATTTTCATCATCAGTTCCAGCTATCTGGTGGTTCACGATTGGGAGAAGGTGTTATATGGTTATGTAGTTCTTTGCGTTCAGGCATTCTGCATCGACCAGGTGGTAAACAGCAGAAGACGAAGTGTACAGTTCTTTATCATTTCCCAGAAGTATGAGGAGATAGGCAAGCGCATCAATGTAGATGCCGATAGGGGAGTAACGGTGGTGAATGCCAGCGGTTTTTATTCCGGTCAGGATGTGAAGATGCTCTTCGTGCTTGCCAAGCAGCGCCAGGCTCCAGCCATTTTCCGCCTTATCAGCGAGATAGACCCACATGCCTTTGTCAGTCAGAGTGCCGTTATCGGTGTGTATGGTGAAGGTTTTGACAAGATTAAATATAAAAGCAAAAAAGACAATAATAAAAGAAGAACAAACTAAAATACCAATTGGATTTTACTTATGTGTAACTAACATATTATGCATGATTTTAATAAACTTTTATATTTGCTAAAAAATAAATATATATAGAGGGAAATATGATTAAAAATAATTCTGTAAATTTAAGGTCAAATAAAGGCTTTACTATGTATGACTTGATTATTGCAATTGCAATTTTTACTCTATTTGCTGGAATAATAGGGTATTCATTAGTAACAACATTTAAAATGCAATCAGATACACAAGTAGATGAAGTGGCAACATTATATGCCATTCAAATAGCCGAATATATAGACAAAATTAGCTTTGATGCTGTAAATGATGATTTGGCTAGTTCACTTGCAAGTGAACTTAATATACCTGCAAAATACACAGCTACATTACAAGTTTCAGACTATAAGCCTGAAGGAGAAACAATATCATATGTTAAAGAAGTAAAAATAAATGTGACATATACGTACGCAAATGAGCAAAGAAATATTTACTTTGATAGATTAAAAATGAAGGAGATATAAAAGA
>USJD01000367.1 GCA_900554835.1 uncultured Prevotella sp.
GGTGGTCTATGGAACCAAACATTTGGTAATGGTACAGCTTGTGATATGAGTGGATATATTCAGTTGTTAGCAGACAATAGTATTGTTATGCTATCTAGTTATTGTTCAGCTTTTGACAATGGAGCTGACGAAATTACCAATGGTAAGTACGACCCTGCTACAGGTAAAATTTCATATGAAATGAGTTATGAAAATTCATATTACAACCATGAGTTTTTCATTACTTTGCAAAAATAAATATTTTAGTTAAAGCATAAGATTATGAAGAAATATATTTCAATGTTCATGGTTGCCTTGGCTGCAACTTTTACATTTGTTTCTTGTGATCCAGAGACAGATGAGAAAGCTGGAGGTACAGCTGTTGAGAAAATGGCAGGTCTTTGGGATGTAACAGTAGATGTTGTTGATGAACAAGGCAATGTACTTGGTAAAGATCCATTTGGACTTGGCACAATCAACATTAACACTTATAATACAGCAGCTAATGATGCTGATAAGATGTGGCTTGATGATGATGCATTCTATGGGGTTAAGATGAAGGTGAACGTAACAGACTATAACAACGGAAAGTTTGAGGGAACACCAAATACATCTTATAATCCTTCAGATGCACGGGCTGGCAACATTGAGTTCCTCAAAGGTCAGGTTCTCTATGGCCAGGGCAAGAACCTTCATGGTATGCCTGTAGACAGCATTTGTTACACCGTGAAGTTTGATGACGACCAGAATGCTTGTATTTATCGTATCTCTGGTACTCGCCACTCAGGTTTCACTGAGTAATCAGAAATTATAAATACTATATAATTAAGGTGTATCCTTATTGCTCAACACAATGGGCAAAGGGATACACCTTTTTCTTTTTATCTCTCTCAAACATTTTCGACCTGTATGCTGAAACAGTTTTATATCTCCTCGCAAGCCACCATTTCCGCTCCGCGGTAGATAACCACCAGCTTGTGGAGCTTTGTAGTCTTTACCGCCTCTCTGACCATATCACTGTCTGCATAGCGAGAGATTTGAGCTGAAGCCTCCTCGAAGAGTTTTTTTACTTGCTCATCTGTGGTTTGGCTCTTGCTATATTTCAACTCGATGATATATGAATCTACCATGTCCTTGTAGATGTCACAGAGCGGAGAGAGGAAGATGTCGGCATAGCCGCCGTCATTGTCCAGCTCAGAGATGGGGCGATAGAACTTGTTCTGGCTTGTCATCGCCAAGGTGAAGCCATGCACGAAAGCCTCTCCCTTCTGCTTGTCTCGCTGGGAGGAGTACTTCTTCAGGCAGTCGGCGATATACTCAAAGTATGGCTTGAATTGTCCATCGTATGCCAGTTTGCTCTCCAGTTTACCCTTGCTATATCTATCATATACCAAGTCGTTCTCCTTGTAGGTGTCGAGCAGGTAGGTGTACATCTGGTCTCGCACCACCTCATTCGGGATGATGAACTTGGTCTCACCCTTGTATGTTCCGTCTATCGTCACCATGCCGAAATAGAACAGCAGGCTGAGGAAGTTGTCTGGGTCGTTGATTCGCTCGGCAGGGAAGTTCTCGTTGAGCGTGCCTATCACGAATCCCTGGGTTACCAACTGCTGGATGATGCTAGCGTCGTGGGCGAACTCCTTGTCGTGGCGGATGAGCATTCGCAACTTGTCATAGTCGATGCGGATGTTGGTCTCCACCATGGAGTCGGGGATGTCGTACTCATTATCTATATAGTTGCTAATGAAATTGAGCACCATCACGGAGTTGTACATCGTGGTCTTGCCATAGCTCTTGACGGCAAAGCAATAGTTGTCGTACCAAGGCTTCATCACCTTGATCAGCTCATCGGTGGTGTGATTGAACGGCAGGACGCTGCGGTAATAATCCAGCATCTCTCTCACTTCTTCTTCCGTGAAGCCCGTCATCTCATTGAATTTTGGGCTTAGGGAGTAGTTGGTTCCGATGTTGAATCCGCTGGTCAGGTCATCCATGGTCACAGGGCTTACTCCCGTGACGAACACTCTGCCCAGAGTATTGCCAGCCGCACCCTTGATGGTGTTGAAGAACTGGCGCAAGTATCCCTCTCCGTGGGTCTGGTTGCGATACCTCATAAGATGCTCCTCATGGGCGAGAATCATGTTGGTGAAGTTGTCGTACTCATCGATGAAGAGATAAATCTTCTTTCCCACCTCCTGACACTTCTGGCAAAGAAACCTCAACTTGGATACCGCATCAGGCTCCTGTTGCAATCCTTCCTTGGTATCAGCAGGAAGAATATGTGCATAGATGTCACAAAAGAAATTGAACACAAGGCGACAATGGTTGTCCAGTCCATCCTTATAATCATCCAATCCTGCTGCCACCTCGGCAAAATTGAGGTGGATGATGAGATATGTACTATGCTCTAGTGTGGGATTCTGCCCGATGTATAGCTTGCCAAAGATTTCATCAAACTTGTCTTTCTTGTTGATGTCATAGTAATTCTCAAGCATGGAGA
>USJD01000368.1 GCA_900554835.1 uncultured Prevotella sp.
AATGATTACGACCATGGGGTTATCCAACAATCCTTATGCCTGGGATGTTCAGTCGGCAGTAACAATGAATGACTTGTTTGTTCTCTAAACGTCCTAACTATATTAAGCTGGAGGAGATGGCAACAGAATCTGTTCTGAAAGCATTCTGTAAGGCATTAAAGATAAAGCTCGTAAAAGAGCGCTTCCCTTTACGTGATTTGAACGATGCTTGGGAATATCTCCACAACTACACTATGGATATGTAGATTCCCTAACTGCTTTAACAAGCCAGAGAATATGGTTGATTAAGTAAGAGAATATGGTTGAATAAACTTACGGATATAGCATATCGGGTTAACGGAGATAGTTTATCGGGGTAGCGGATACTGTTTCTTGGGTAAGAGGATACTGCTTCTCGGAGTTTGCCACTAGGCTCAGCAGCTCTGCTGAGCCTAGTCAGCAGGTCTGCCGACTGCAGTCAGCACATCTGCCGAGCCTAGTGGCAACACCCTATAATCGTACAACTACACACCTTTTAGTTGTACGATAATAACCGTTTATAACAACTCCGGAAGCTGGAAGAGCTTCACGCTGTTGCTGCCCTTGATGAGGATGTAATGGTCGTGAGGCTGGTTCGCCTTGAGTGCTTCCTTCACTTCCTCTACATTCTGGAACTTGCGGTAGCTGCATGGAATATCCTTGAACTCATCGCCCACCAGCCATACATTCTCCAGACCGGCTGCCTGCAACTGGTCTACTACCTTCTGGTGCTCCTCGTGGCTCACTTCGCCGAGCTCGCCCATCTGTCCGAGAATCGCCATCTTATGAGGCACATCCATCACGCGGAAGTTCTCGATGGCGGCTGCCATGCTTGATGGGTTGGCATTGTAGGCATCCACCACCAGCTTGTTGTGCGCCGTCTCTTCCAACTGCGAACGGTTGTTGCTTGGGATGTAGTTCTCCAGGGCATGATCTATCTGCTGAGGCTTCACGTCGAAATGAAGACCGATGGTGATGGCGGCAAGCATGTTGTCGATATTGTAAGAGCCGATGAGATGAGTCTGAACCTCATGCCAGTCGAAACTCTCGGTGCGCCAGCGGAACTTCAGGAATGGAGCGCAGGAGATGACTTCTCCCCATACATCGCAGTTTTCGTCCTTGCCGTAGGTGATGAGGCGGTTGATGTTGCGCTGCTCGGCCATCTGCATCAGATGCTCGTTGTCTGCATTGATGAAGACGAGGGCATCGTTGGCTGCGAGGTAATCATAGAGCTCTCCCTTGGTCTTCTTCACGCCTTCGAAACTGCCGAATCCCTGCAGGTGGGCACGGCCTACGTTGGTAATCATACCGCAGGTTGGCTCCACGTATTCCACGAGTTTCCGGATGTCGCCTGGATGGGAAGCACCCATTTCTACAACGGCAATCTCATTCTCTAGTGAGAGACGGAAGAGCGTCTTTGGTACGCCTACGTCATTATTGAAGTTACCCTGGGTGAACATCACGTTGAACTTCTCGCCGAGAACGGCAGAGACGAGTTCCTTGGTGGTGGTCTTGCCGTTGGTTCCGGTGATTCCTACTACAGGAATATCGAAGTGGCGGCGATGCTCACGGGCGAGTTCCTTGAAGGTGGTGAGGCAGTCCTCTACGAGGATGTAGCGCTCGTCGCCCTCCTTGGCATACTCTTTTTCATCTACAATCACATAGGCACAGCCTTTCTCCAAAGCCATGTCGGCAAACTTGTTGCCATCAAACGATGCGCCCTTCAAAGCCAGGAAGATGCTGCCCTCTGGGCAGTCGCGGCTGTCAGTGGTAATCACTGGGTGCGCTTGGTAAATCTGATAGAGTTCTGAAATATCCATAGTCTATAACTGTTATTTTGGGTGCAAAAGTAATCTAAATTATGGACATAACAAACAATTTTCCCAAAAAATGATGGTAATCTCGATAATTCTTTCTATTTTTGCAAAAAATATTCAAGTAATCTTTGGAAAGTGAGGTCGGAATGGGCGCAAACATAGAAAGAGATAAATTAAAAACGAGGAAAGACAAGCTAGCTGGTTATTTCTTCGATATCTCCAAACTAAGTTTTGGAGCGATGGTTTTGGGTGGGCTTACGCCAATGATAACAGGAGAATTCGGTTATATGAATCTTCTGTATGTTTTATTTGGTGTGTGCATGACAATTTTGTTTGCAATAGTAGGTAATCGAATTTTAAAATATTAAGAAAATGGAAACAATGATTTTGATATTTGGAATAGGCACTTTAATAGGTGGTGGTATTTTGCTTTGGACATATACTGAATCAGGGAAGAAATGGCTAAAAAGTTTATAGTATGAGTTATTTAGCGTTATTTTTTATGATAACTTCTATTGTTGTTATTGCTCTTATAGCTTGGAGTTATACAAAGCCTGGTAAGAAATGGCTTAAAGAGTTATAATCCGATGGAATATACAATCAATATCAAGGGGCGCTTGATGGATTTGAGTACCCCTCAGG
>USJD01000369.1 GCA_900554835.1 uncultured Prevotella sp.
CGTTCTCGTTGACGATAGGGAGCACGTTGTTTTCCAGCATCACCTGCATGCAGGCCTCCTGGTTCTTGTACTGCTCTTCGGCACCGAAATTCTCCTTCATGGTCAATACCTGACCAATCTTTATATTGTATTCACGGAAAAGGTTGTAATAGAGACCAACGAGTTTCACCTGTCCGATGGCAGAGAACAGCTGGCGTTGCTCCACGCTGTCCAAATGGTGGTCAACATGCAGTTCGGCTCTTCCGGCTGCCACGGCACCAGATGATACTAAAATTACCTCATAGTCGTGTTTTCTGAGCCAAACGATTTGATCAACAATCGCCGACATTCTTGTTACGTCCAACTTTCCGTCTTCTCGGGTCAGCACATTGCTGCCCACCTTTACTACAATTCTTTTTCCCATGATTAAAGTGAAGAGTGAAGAACGAAGAGTGAAGAATTCTCTTGTTCTTCTTGTTATATTTTATGTGATATGATATATGTTAAAGTGAAGAGTGAAGAATGAAGAGTGAAGAATTCAATAGCTTTTTTATGTCAAATTTTAGCTTGTTAAAGCAAGAGAATTCTCCACTCTTCACTCTTCGTTTTTCACTTAACTCCGTCCTTTTCTCGAATCTCTACTCTTCGAATCTTGCCAGAGATGGTCTTTGGCAATTCATCTACGAATTCGATGATACGAGGATATTTATAAGGGGCAGTCTCATGCTTCACATGATCTTGCAATTTCTTGACGAGGTCAGGTCCTGCCATACTCTTGTATTCTGCTTTCAGAACAACGGTGGCTTTGACTACCATGCCTCGAATAGGGTCTGGCACACCGGTAATGGCACATTCTACTACGGCAGGATGAGTCATCAGGGCATTCTCTACCTCGAAAGGACCGATGCGATAGCCGGAACTCTTGATCACGTCATCGATTCTGCCCTCAAACCAGAAGTAGCCTTCCTCATCACGCCATGCCATATCGCCTGTGTGATAGTAACCGTCATGCCACACAGACTTGGTCTGCTTCTCATCACGATAGTAATACTTGAAGAGTCCAAGCGGTTTGTTATCACCGATGCGGATGCAAATCTCACCCTTTTCACCATCCTCACACTCTGTCATGTCTGGGCGAAGGATGTGAACATCATATTGTGGGTTAGGCTTACCCATGCTTCCTGGTTTTGGTTTGATCCAAGGGAAGGTACCTAATGTCATGGTGGTTTCGGTCTGTCCGAAACCTTCATATATCTGTACACCAGTCAGTTTCTGGAAGGTTTCTGCTACGGATGGATTCATCGCTTCACCCGCAGTTGTGCAGTATTCAAGACTGCTGAGGTCGTACTTGGAGAAATCCTCCTGAATCATGAAACGATAGATGGTAGGAGGGGCGCAGAAAGAAGTGATATGATATTTTTCTATCTGGCGCATGATCTTATCAGCCGTAAACTTCTCGTGGTCGAAAACGAAGACGGTAGCTCCGGCAAACCATTGACCATAGAGTTTGCCCCAAACAGCCTTTCCCCAACCGGTATCGGCTACGGTAAGATGGATGGAGTTCTCGTGGAGATTGTGCCAATATACACCCGTGGTCAGATGGCCGAGGGCATAGAGGTGATCGTGTGCCACCATCTTAGGCTCGCCTGTCGTACCTGATGTGAAATACATCAAGAGCGTATCTTCATTGGAATTTACATGTTCCGGGCGAACGAAAGGAGCGCATTCGTTCCACTCCTTCATCCAGTCGTGGAAACCTTTAGGAATATCCGGACCGATACTGATCAGGGTCTTGACGGTAGGGCTCTCTGGCATAGCCTCTTCAATTTGCTCTACCACGTAGTCGTCACCACAGCAGATGATGGCTTTTACGCTGGCGGCATTGTTGCGATATACGATGTCGTGCTTGGTGAGCATGTGGGTGGCAGGAATGGCTACGGCTCCTATCTTGTGGAGACCGAGCATGGCGAGCCACCACTGATAGTGGCGCTTCAGGATAAGCATTACCTTATCATCATGACCAATGCCGAGGCTCTGGAAGTAGGCAGCAGCCTTGTCGCTCTGTTCTTTCAGATCCTTGTATGTAAAACGTATCTCCTCACCACGTTCACTTGCCCAAAGCAGAGCAACATGGTCTGGCTTAATTTTTGCCCACTCGTCCATGACATCGTAGGCAAAGTTGAAATCTTCTGGTATAATGAACTCCAGATGCTCCTTGAAGTCTTGTTCTGAAGTAAATTTAGTTTGTTTTAAAAATCTCTCAATCATAATTGTTTGATTTGCTTAGAGAATTGAATTCTCTATTTAGATAATGATACAAAGAAACTTGGCAGGTTCTCCATTGAGGGAACGGAAACAATGTTGTTTCTTGCTGTCGAAATAGATGCTGTCACCTGGGTTGAGTACCATGACTTTTTCTTCGATGGTTACCTCAAGTGTTCCTTCTATCACATAATCATATTCCTGTCCGTCGTGTCCGTTCTTATTTGGTT
>USJD01000370.1 GCA_900554835.1 uncultured Prevotella sp.
TTGCGAATATCCGTATAAATAGAAAAAGCCCTTTGAGAAAAGGATTTCTCCTCTCTCAAAGGGCAAGTTGGCAAACTGGAAATTGGCTATTTCGTTGCAACAATACTTATCCAATGATTTTTTGTATTTGAATACGTTTTTATCTCTGTAAAACCTGCTTCTTTCAAAGCAGCAATGAGTTGATCAGAGGTGTAAATCTTCATACCATCAATCAACTTTGTCCATTTTTCATCTGCGGCATTCGTTCCGTCAGATTCGTTACAAATCAGGAATGTCCCTCCGTTTTTCAGAACTCGATTTACCTCAAAAAAACATTTTTCCAATCCCGGCCAGAAGTAAACTGTCTCAAAAGCAGAAACATAATCAAAAACCGCATCAGGAAAAGGGATAGCAGATACATCACCTTGAACCACGCAACATTTCCCTTGTTTAATGGCGGCGGCGTTCAGCTTTTGAGATTCTGCCACACTGACCTCCGAATAATCCATTCCTGTCACATGACCATTTCCGCATTTGCCCAACCAGGCTACAATATTTGCACCGCCTCCGCAACCAACATCCAGTACCGCAGCGTCCGGATTCACTGAGATATTTGAGAATCCCCATTGTGATAACTTGGCGTGACCGATGTTCATCATCTTCGTCATCAATTTTCCGCCGAAGCCTTGTGGCTGACGAGTATTTTCAAAGAAGTTCATTGCATTATTCCTCCTCTTTAGTCGAGTAGACTTACACCTCACAATGTAAGCCCCTCACAGAACCGTACGTGCGGCTTTCCCGCATACGGCTCTTCATAATAATATTTACAGTCTCAAAACAAGCTGACATAAATCTTTGGCATTGCCAATGGATAATATTTCAGCATTTCAATGAATCCTTCTCTTGTATAACTCTTTCTGTCACTTCGTCTATTCAGCACCTTAAACAGAAGTTCTCTCACTTGTTGTTTGTAGTTTGAAATCATTCTGCCATTAAAACTTATGCCATAGTACCTATAATGACCTATTAGTTTCAGATTTAGCATACCCATTAGTTTCTTTAGCGGTTGGTCTCTATTCGCATATAACCATACCTTGATGTCTCGGATTTTCTGTCTGAATTTCTTAGAGCTTGTCTTTAGCATTATATATGGCATGCCTTTGCGTGAACGCCCACAATAGAACGTGAATCCAAGAAAATCAAATGTTTGTAATCTGATACACTCACCGCTCTTTTGCTTTGCCCTTGCAATATAAGCACCGCTTTGTAAGAGACGACTTTTACTATCTTCTAATTGCAAACCGAACTTTTCCATTCGTTCTTTAAGAAGCTTGTAGTAATTCTCTGCTTCCCATTTGTATTGAAATCCTGCAACAAAATCATCTGCATATACAATTAGAAAGTTATCTCCCTTGCATTCTTTGGTAATAATAAACTTATACCATAGTGTCAATACATTGTGCATATATATGTTTGCTAGGATTGGACTTATGATATTGCCTTGCGCTGAACCTTCTTCATTCACCATAAGTTCACCATTATCCAGCACTCCCACTTTAAGATACTTCTTGACAAGACCAATTATGTTGGGGTCTTTAATATAAAGTTTGAGAAACTTGATAATCCATTCATGCTTCATATGGTCGAAGAATCCTTTGATGTCAGCATCCACAATATAGCAGATTTTCGTGTTGTTTAATCTCTTATACAGTTCTTTTATTGCGTTATGACATCCTCGATTTGGTCTGAATCCGTACATGCAGTTCAGAAATCTCGGTTCATAGATAGCTTCCAATATCTTCTTTAATGCTAATTGGACTATTTTGTCCTCATAGCACGCAATTCCTAATGGTCGAAGTTTTCCATTGCTTTTAGGGATATATACCCTAATTGATGGCTGTGGTTTGTATGATTTTCTTTTCAATCTTTCTACCAAGTCATCTATGTTTTGCTCCAGATTCTTCTCGTATTCTCTCTTCGTAATCTCATCCATACCAACTGCCTTACTTCCGTCTAATTCTTTGTGGCATTGCATAAGCATTTCTTTATTGATTAGATGATACAACGATGTGAACTCTGGTCTCGGCGAACTTGCCGATATTTCTGCTATTCTTTCTAATTTTGTTTCCATCAATACCCCCGTCCCTGAGTACGGTTGATGTGTCCTCAGAAAGACCATTATTATGTAGCTCCCTTCCCTCCATTGGCATTACCCAACTTCTTCAGTACTATGAAGCTATCCGACTGCCTACTGTTCTTTTGGCATTCTCCTGTTTTGCAGTTGTTTGCCATACTTGCAATGGCAAGAAACAATAGGCTCTCCCCAGTTGACTGAATAGTCACAATGTAAAACATAAAGTGCTCTTTGACCCCGCAGAAGCAAACCATTTCTTACCATGACGATTTGGTTTGTGTTGCTTTCCGCTGGAATTAAAACGTCAGCCTTCTAGATGTCAAAATTTCGAGGCTCAATCACACTCTCTATTTT
>USJD01000371.1 GCA_900554835.1 uncultured Prevotella sp.
CTAACGTTGCGTATATAAACTGCTCATAGATATGTTGTTTCACGCAAAGTTTGGGTTAAGAGCTTCTACTGTTTTTTTGTTTCTTGATATTAAAGTCTGCTATAAGCTATAAATTCAGATTTTCTTTAAGTTCCTTTTATGATCCCTTTAAGTTCTAGTTTCTCTCTCATCTTTATAATTCAAACTCAAGTCCTGACTTAATTGCTTCAATTTGCGCCCCGAGCTGTTCTTTTAAGATATTAAATGCATATTCTCCAGTGCAATGGCCAGTATAGAATTTGGTCTTGGTGGCTTTTAAACCTTGCGCTAACTTAACTATTTGTTCGGAAGAAGCTATATTTTGCATTGAATTTCCACTTAAGTGCATGCCACCAATGCAATAATCAGTCAAGTCCATATTGTTGGTGTAATTTAGTTTTCTTGTAAAATATCTAATCCACCGCTATTTGTTGCTATAAATGAGTCATTGAGCATATCTGTTTTTACCCACAGATATGCTCGATTACTTTTATTTTATTGTTATTACTCTGCTTCGTCCAACAACTTGTCAAGTTGCGCTTGCAGTTCTTCACGCTTGGGCAAATAGAGTTGGTAACGTGCCACAAACAATTGATTGGTTATACCCTCCAAGGCATACTCCATCAGAAGTTCGTCTTTTCTTGCTCCCAAGACTATGCCAATGGGTGGATTATCGTCAGGTTGACATACTTCTGTTTTGAAATAGTTAAGGTAGAGATTCATCTGCCCGACGTCACCATGCTTTATCTCTGCTCGCTTTAGGTCAATCAGCACATAGCATTTCAAAATACAATGGTAGAATACCAAATCCACCTTGAACTGTCGGCTTCCTATCTGCATAGAGTATTGTCTGCCCACAAATGCAAAACCACGTCCCATTTCCAAAAGGAACTGCTCCATGTGGTCTTTAAGAGCCTTTTCCAAGTCACTCTCCTTATAGCGTTTCTGTTTGGGAAGTCCTGCAAATTCAAGCACGAAAGGATCACGAATGATGTCTTGCGGAGTTTGTACTTGATGTCCCTCGTTAGCCAAAGCAAGAACTCCTGCCTTGTCTGTGCTTAGTGCAAGTCGCTGAAACAGACAACTTTTCATCTGTCTTTTCAGTTCCCTAACCTTCCAACATTCCTTGATGGATTCCTTATAATAGAACTGCATTTCAAGTGCATTATCACACTTCAACAGTTCATAGTAATGGCTCCATGTCAATTTGTGGGACAGTGTCCCACATTTTGGGAATGCCAAGTATAACTTACGCATATAGGTAAGGTTTGTTCGGTTAAAACCTTTTCCATTTCTTGCGGTCAAATCCTTTGCAAGGTTTACAAGTAACCTTTTACCATATTCAGCTCTTTGTTTACCACCCTGTTCAAATTCAACGATATACTTTCCAGTTTGCCAATTAGCATCAAGCAATTCCGTATTGACCGCAGCAATGGCTTTTGACTTCGCCTCACCCCATAGCGTGGTTATGTTGTCTATCAACTTCTGATAGGCAGCATCATTTATGTTTGTCAAACCTTTATTCTCCATGCCAATCTTTTAGATTTGTGGAACATCGTTCCACGTTTTACAATTCGTCCACATTTACATTTATGCCCAAGATACGCTGTATCTCCGCCAATGTCTTATCAATTTCATGATCAAGAGCCTTGCGCTTCTTGAAATAGTCGGCAAGCAGTTCGGCAGGAGACAAGATTTCTTCATCCTCTTTCGGGAACTTGCACAAGTCGAAGTTGCAATCGGTGGCGATAAAGTCTTCAACCGAATAGCAACGAGATTTCTCGTCACCATCATCAATAATAATCTCCTTACGGTCGTTCCACTACTTACGGATTGGATCGCAATATTCCGACCTCATGGACTTTGTCTTGGAGGAATGCTTGTAACCATCTGGCATATCGAGCTTTTATGGTTTTAGCTTCCATTTTGATATCAACGTTAAAGCCTAGCTTATAGAAATCATCTGTTTCTACAAAGGCATCTTCAGAGATATTATTCTTTGTAAGAATATCTCTTGGAATATCACTCCCTCTATCTAAGTCATGGTAGTACAAGCACACGTAATTACCTACGATGCCATAGAAGTAGCTGCGCATAGTTTTAGATAGACTTTTCTGCTTTTTACTCTTTGATTTACTACCATCATTAGGTGGGGCTTCATTATTAAGCCTACGTTCGGTTAGTGTCAAGCAAGTTGCAACATTTTTTGATAGTTTTTTAAGAAAGAATTTCAAATGTTGAATAACAATAATATTTATGGCTATATCTGTAGCTATAGCCTCATCTAACGTTGTTTTTTTTGGGGTGTTTAGGTGGCGATTTTGGGTAGCCAAAGTGTTATTTTTTCGAATTGTAGGTTATCATGAAGTTGATCCGAGATTATCAGAGTAGATGATCTCGAATTAGATGATCTTTTTAACTTTCGTTATT
>USJD01000372.1 GCA_900554835.1 uncultured Prevotella sp.
CACCGAAATCCTTGGCTTCTACATCACCTGTGAGGTAACCACCGAAGTAAGCACGACCAGTTTCTGAAAGAGGACCGTGAGGACCTCTGTCAATCGGAGCACCGCGACGGAAACCAACCTCAGAACCATAATAGAGACATGGAATACCACGGAAGGTAAACATCAGAGAGAGATTCTCTGCCCACTGAGCATCATCACCAGAGAAACGGAATTGGTCGTTGGTTTGCTGAGGACCATAGTCGTGGCTATCAACATATACCACATTATAGGTAGCATCATTATATCTCTTGTCACCTGACTTTGCCAAACCGTATGCGGCGGCAGCATTACCGAAGTTGTAGTGCAATGGGAAGTCGATCACATGGAAACCACTTGCCTGAGAATAGTCTGGCTCATGCCACTTACCATTCACCATAAAGGTATTGTCGCTTGTTGGTGTTGGGGCATTGTCTGACTCACAGAGAGCCATCTGATGGTCATCTACACCTGTACCGCCATTGGCTTTATCAAAGAGTACCTGTGTATCCCAGTATTTCTGGCTGCCATCCCATTTGTCGAGCAAGTCCTGTGGAGCCTGCCATGTGTAATAATAGCAAGAGAGGTTATCCTGACCACGGTATGTGACATCACTGTAACGGGCGCAAACCTCACCATACATAAAGAAAGGTGCCTTGTTCAATCGCTTGTCCTCATACTGCTTACCGAGGGCAGTAAACTGAGGAATAAACTGCTTGCAGAAGGTAAGACGTGAGATATGACCGGATGTATCGATACGGAAACCATCCACACCCATCTTGATGAAGCTGCCATAGCACTTTACGAGATAATCTGCTACGTAGTCGTTCTCGGTATTCAGGTCCACGCAGTCGCCTGCAATCTGAGCCCACCAGCGGTTAGGATAATCCCAGTTGAAGTCACCAAAATGGTGCCAGTAGTTGTGAACATCCTCGTTCTTACCACGAACATTCTTCAACAAGCCAAGACGACGCTGATACTGCTCATAAGGGACACTTGTAAGGTAGTCGGAACCCAACTTCTCCTCGTTAGGAATCATACAAGCATTGATGAGTGCCTGAGTTTCCAAGTCGGTATTACGGTCAAACTCCTTGCAGAGTGTCTGCTCACCGAAGTTACCGGTGTGGTTGAGCACGATATCGAGGATAATCTTAATACCCTTTTCGTGTGCCTTGTCAATGAGTTCCTGGAACATGGCGTCACCGTCCTTGCTACCATCGCTGCTCTGATAACGGCAGTCAACATGCTGGAAATCCATGGCATGATAACCGTGGTAGTCGTAACCGGATGCGTTCTGCACTACTGGTGTAATCCAGATGGCAGTGAAACCAAGCGCTTTGATGTAGTCGAGCTTGTCGATGACACCCTGGAAGTCGCCTCGCCAGCAAGGGTCTTTTGTTTTGATCTGCTCTGACTGGTTATCCCAGCAGAGCACATTGTTTCCTGTGTCACCATCGTAGAAACGCGTGGTCATCATAAAATAGATACTTTCGTCTCGGAAGTCAGTACGATTCGCTGTAAAGACATCGGTAGCCATCGTCTGCATGGAGACTAACATGAGCATTAACACCGCCCATAATTTTGCGGCAAGTTTTTTCATAATGAAATTGTTAAGTTTAAAATTGAATAGTTGAATAATTACACCGCAAAATTACAAACTATTTCTATCCGCCCAACAAGATATTTCACTTTTCTGCTGATATTTTTGTGCAATCGATTTCACAAATATTAAGAAAAAGAGACTGGATTCTGTAAACCAAATATTTACAAAATCCAGCCCCTTTAAGAGTATATAATTAATATAACGGGCGCGCCAGAAAATAGAAAGAATATTGTACTTTTGGCTTGTCCGAAATCAAATTCAGAGGTTTTCAGCCTCTTGCAACCAGATGGCTGAAGCAGCATCACTAGGCATACGCCAGTCGCCACGAGGACTGAGGCTTACGCTACCTACTTTCGGCCCGTCTGGCAGACAGCTGCGCTTGAACTGCTGATTGAAGAAACGGCGCACGAAGGTCTTCAGCCACTTTTTGATAGTCTCCTCATCATAGCTGTCAGGATCATTATCACTGATCTTTACACGCTCCAGTTCGGAATCAATAAATGCCTTCTTTGCCAACATGTAAATCTTGGAAGGACGGAAACCGAAACGCAGGAAATAGTAGAGGAAGAAATCATGCAGTTCGTATGGTCCCACCAAATCTTCCGTCTTCTGCTTGATATTTCCATTCTCATCTGCCGGAATCAACTCTGGGCTAATAGGAGTGTCGATGATATCACGAAGAGTGATGCGGCTCTGTTCGTCTACCCCACTCTCAGCTACATGATTTACGAGATGACGGATCAGGGTCTTAGGAATGCTGGCATTCACGCCATACATACTCATGTGGTCGCCATTATAGG
>USJD01000373.1 GCA_900554835.1 uncultured Prevotella sp.
TGCGTATGATGCAGAGCGAAATCCGCCGCCTGGTTTCTATGAGCGAGGATGAACTCTACGAGGCTGCTAAGCAGTTGCAGGCTCCTTACGACTTGGTGAAGTATGTTCACGAGAATGGCAAGTTGCCAGTGGTTAACTTCGCTGCCGGTGGTGTGGCTACTCCAGCCGATGCTGCCCTGATGATGCAGCTCGGTGCTGAGGGTGTATTCGTAGGTTCTGGTATCTTCAAGAGCGGTAATCCAGCTAAGCGTGCTCAGGCTATCGTGAAGGCAGTTACCAACTACAACGACCCTAAGATGTTGGCAGAGTTGAGTGAGGATCTCGGTGAGGCGATGGTAGGTATCAACGAGCAGGAGATTGCGCTCCTCATGGCTGAAAGAGGTAAGTAATAGATGATGATGATTTAATTGGAAGGCCCCTCCTGCAAAGAAGGGGCTTTTGTATTAGGAAAAATATGAGAATAGCAGTATTAGCTTTACAAGGCGCTTTTGCTGAGCACAGACAGAAGTTGGCTCAGTTGGGTGTGGATAGTTTTGAGGTGCGCCAGTTGAAGGATTGGGACCAGCCTAAGGATGGCTTGATTATTCCTGGTGGCGAGAGTACTACCCAGGCAAAACTCTTGAATGAACTCGGATTGATGGAACCTGTGAAGGAAGCCATCGCAGCAGGCTTGCCTGTTTATGGTACTTGTGCAGGTTTGATTCTTCTTGCCAAGAAGATAGAGGGTGAACCAAGTCATCGCATTGCTTCGATGGATATCACGGCTTTGAGAAATGCCTATGGTCGCCAGTTGGGTAGTTTCTACATTGAGGCTCCGATGAAGGGCATTGAGGGTAATATCCCTATGACTTTCATCCGTGCTCCTTATATTAAAGAGGTGTGGGGCGATGCCGAGGTTCTGGCGGAGGTAGATGGCAAGATTGTGGCTGCCCGTCAGGGTAACCAGCTCGTTACCGCCTTCCATCCTGAACTGAACGAAAGCCTGGAGATTCATAAGTATTTTCTGGGGATGTGCAAGAAGTAGGCTTCATCCTAAGATACTTTTTTTTGAATGCCCGATACTTTTTTCCGATAAATATTTGCCGTTTACAAATATTCATCGTATCTTTGCATTATGAATTCTTCGTTACGTAAAATTCATAATGACGTAAATGCTTATGGTACAGGTAAATCCATTTATTATAGAAGGCTATCTTTCGCCGGAATACTTTTGTGATAGGGTAGAGGAAACAATGTTGCTTACCCGACATTTGACCAATCGATGCAATGTGGCATTGATTGCGCCAAGACGTTTGGGTAAGTCGGGACTGATTTATAATTGTTTTCAGCAAGAAAACATCCGGGATCAGTATCATTGCATCTATATTGATATCTATGATACAAAGAACTTGGGAGATTTTGTTTATACTTTAGGCAAGGGAATCCTGACTGCACTCAAGCCAAAGGGCAGGAAGGTATGGGAATTTTTCCTGAATACGCTCCAGTCTTTGAAATCCACCATCTCCTTTGATATCAATGGAAATCCAGAGTGGAGTGTGGGCATTGGTGATATACAGACACCAGATATTACCTTGGACGAAATCTTTGCTTATCTCGAACAGGCAGATAAGCCTTGCTTGATAGCGATAGATGAGTTTCAGACGATAGCCAACTATCCTGAGAAAACCATTGAGGCGAGTTTACGTAAGCGAATACAGAATTGTCATAACGCCAACTTCGTGTTTTCTGGTTCCAAGCGTCACATGATGGCATTGATGTTTACTTCCCAGTCACGCCCGTTCTATCATAGTTCGAGCATCATGGGACTGGAGGCTATCAATGAGCAGACTTACTTGGCTTTTGCCAATCATCATCTTTCCAAAAATCACAAGGAGATTAGTGCTGAGGCTTTTGCTTATTTATATCATCGTTTCGATGGTATTACATGGTACGTCCAGTATGTTCTCAATATGCTTTATACTTCCATCACCGACAAGCCGTTGTTGGAAGAAGATGATGTTAGGTTTGCGATTGATGGCATTCTTGCCCAGCATCGCTTTGCCTATCAAGCGTTGATATACCAGTTGACAGCCAAGCAGAAGCAGGTGCTCACGGCTATCGCTTTGGAAGGAAAACCCTCTTCTCTGATGTCGCAAGAGTTCTTGCAGAAGTATCATCTTGGGGCAAGCACCGTGCAAGGAGCGGTCAAGACCTTACTGGACAGAGACTTTATCACGCAAGATGATGGGGTATTTCAGTTATGCGACAAGTTTTTGGAGCTGAGTTTAAGGGGATAAAAAAGGAAGCAAATGTATGAATTTTAACGATGCGTTTTATAGTGGTCTAACGATGCGCTTTATTAGGTGTTAATGATGCGCTTTATTAGGTGCTAATGATGCGCAT
>USJD01000374.1 GCA_900554835.1 uncultured Prevotella sp.
CTCATGATAAGGCAGTAGCTCCTACATTGGCAGTTTGCCCTAACTGTGGTGCATATTACGTTTACCACACTGTTTGCCCAACTTGCGGTTACTACAGAGGCAAGGTTGCAATTGTTAAGGAAGCAGCTGAATAATGGGTAAAATTAATGCTGTAATTACTGGTGTAGGTGGATACGTGCCTGACTATATCCTCAACAATGAGGAATTGTCTCGTATGGTGGACACTACCGATGAGTGGATTACTACCCGTGTTGGAATCAAAGAGCGCCGTATTCTTACTGAAGAAGGTCTCGGAACCAGTTACTTGGCCCGAAAGGCAGCCAAGCAGTTGATTCAGAAGACTGGTGTTGATCCTGATACAATTGATGCACTTATTGTAACAACAACTACACCAGATTATAAGTTCCCATCTACAGCATCTATTGTCTTGGGCAAGCTTGGATTGAAAAATGCTTTTGCATTTGATTTTTCAGCTGCTTGCTGCGGGTTTTTGTATTCACTTGATGTTGCTGCCAGCATGATTCAAAGTGGACGCTTTAAGAAGATTATTGTTATCGGTGCTGATAAAATGTCTTCTTTGGTAGATTATACAGACCGTGCAACATGTGTCCTCTTCGGTGACGGAGCTGGCGCAGTTCTTGTCGAGGCAACAGAGGAAGAAAATGTAGGTGTTCAGAACTCATACCTGCGTACTGATGGTAAGGGCTTGCCTTTCCTTCATATGAAGGCTGGTGGTTCTGTTTGTCCTCCATCTCGATTCACTGTAGATCATAGAATGCATTACCTCTATCAGGAGGGTCGTACAGTTTTCCGCTATGCGGTAACTGATATGAGCAATGATGTGATGAAAATCATGGAGATGAACAACTTGGCAGCAGACGATGTAAACTGGGTAATTCCTCACGAGGCAAACCTTCGTATTATCGAGGCGGTAACCAAACGTGCTGGTATTCCTTTGGACAAGGTCGTTGTCAACATCGATCATTATGGTAATACAAGTGCAGCTACAATTCCTTTGGCATTGTGGGATGCTGAAAGCAAACTCAGGAAGGGTGATAATGTCATCTTTACTGCTTTTGGTGCTGGATTTGTACATGGTGCATCGTTCTATAAGTGGGCTTATGATGGCTCTGCTTACGGAAAATAATAAAAAAATAAATATCCAAAAATAAAAAAGACGCATCTCTTATGAGAAATAAGAAAGATGCGTCTTTTTAGCTTAAATCAAGTTTGTTTATGCATAAGGCTGGTTTCGTCAATATAGTAGGTAATCCTAATGTCGGTAAGAGTACACTGATGAATCAATTGGTGGGCGAACGTATCAGTATCGCTACTTTTAAGGCTCAAACTACTCGTCATCGTATCATGGGTATTGTTAATACCGATGATATGCAGATTGTGTTTTCTGATACTCCTGGTGTCTTGAAGCCAAATTACAAGATGCAGGAGATGATGCTTGCATTCTCGGAGAGTGCTTTGGCTGATGCTGATGTTCTTCTTTATGTTACCGATGTCGTGGAAAATCCTGAAAAAAATCTGGATTTTCTGGAAAAGGTACGAAAGATGACTATTCCTGTCTTGCTGTTGATTAACAAAATTGATGAGAGCGACCAAACTAAATTAGGGGATATTGTTGAGAAATGGCACTCTTTGTTGCCTGATGCTGAAATTTTACCTATTTCTGCAAAGAATAAGTTTGGTGTAGATATGCTTTTGAAGCGTATCAAAGAACTGCTGCCTGAGTCTCCTGCCTTTTTTGATAAAGACCAGTTGACTGATAAGCCAGCTCGTTTCTTCGTTTCAGAGATTATCCGTGAAAAGATTCTACTTTATTACGATAAGGAAATTCCATATTCTGTTGAAGTAAGAGTGGAGCGCTTTAAGGAAGATGAGCATAAGATTCACATCAACGCAGTGATTTACGTGGAGCGTGATTCTCAGAAGGGTATTATCATTGGTCATCAGGGTATTGCGCTGAAGAAGGTGAACACGGAATCACGCAAGGCTCTGGAAAAATTCTTCGACAAGAAAATTTTCCTGGAAACTTTCGTCAAAGTTGATAAGGATTGGCGTAGTTCTCAGAAAGAACTGGATGCTTTCGGATATAATCCGGAGTAATATTGATAAAACATAACTCCCTGAATGTAATCGAGGGAGTTACTCTCGCTGATTGGCGAGGGCCGGAGCATGGTCAGCTTCGGCAAATTTTTAACTTGGATGCAGAGACCACATCCTTGAAGCCTCCTAAAGGAAGGAGGAAAAATGACTTTTATGGCAAATTTAGTAGCAATTGTAGGTCGCCCAAATGTGGGTAAATCTACTTTATTCAATCGTTTGACGCAATCTCGTCGCGCTATCGTTAGTGATACGGCTGGTA
>USJD01000375.1 GCA_900554835.1 uncultured Prevotella sp.
TAAAAATACCTTCAATGGAAGCAATATTCGGCATAACAAACTGAACCCATAACACACGAAACAAACATAAGGATATCAACAAAACAATCATGGGTGGCATACTCTTTCCAGTGCCTCTGACAGTGCCTGAGAGCGCATGCAAAATACTAAGTACCCAGTAAAATGGGCAAAAGAAACGCATCGCCTGCTGTCCATAAGCAATTACCGCTGCATCATTGCTAAACAAATGCATGATCGTCTCAGAAAATGTTAACAGCAATACTCCTGTAGTAATTGTATAGAGTATGCCAATTCCCAGAGTAATCCACATTCCTCTCTTTACACGTTCCAGCTTCCCGGCACCATAGTTTTGACCAACAAAGGTAGTTGCTGCCATTCCAAAACTTGTAACAGGCAGTACATTAAAACCATCCACCTTCATATATGCACCAAAGCCTGCCATCGCATTTGCGCCAAAACTGTTCACGCTGGACTGTACCAATATATTAGAGAGGGAAATTACCATATTTTGAAAACCTGTTGGCAGTCCGATTTTAATGATCAATCCAGCTGTGGATTTATGTATCTTAATTTTATTAAGATATACTTTATAATCCGTCTGTGTCCTGACCAGAAACCAGATTGCCAGTACGCAAGAAACTATCTGACCGACATTGGTTGCTATGGCCGCTCCGGCTATTCCTGTTTTCATTCCAACGATGAAAACCAAATCCAAAATCAGATTTGTAACAGATGCAATTGCCAGATAACCTAATGATCGCTTTGAATTTCCTGCAGCATTCAGTATGCCTGCAGCCATATTGTAAACTACATTAAATACCATTCCAGCTGAGTAAAGTCTGAGGTACGTTACTGCATCCGTGAGGACTTCCTCCGGGGTATTCATCCACAACAGAATCTCCTTGCTGAACAATATTCCGCCCACTGTAAGAATAATTCCCAGGATTACAGCCAGTGCCAATGCTGTGTGAACGGAAGTCTGCACCCCTTCCTTATTCTTCTGTCCTAATCGCTGTGAAATCACTACACCCGCTCCCACAGAGACTCCCTGGCTAAAGGCAATCAATAAATATACCAGCGATGTACTTGAACCAATTGCCGCCAGCGCATTGCTTCCAACATAATTACCCACAATAATGGAGTCTACTGTGTTATACAGTTGTTGAAGAAGATTTCCCAGAATTAAAGGCACTGAAAAGAAGAGGATATTTTTTACTACACTTCCTTCTGTCATCATTGTAGTTTTTGTTTGCTCATTCATATTTTTCCCGCCTTTCAAAAATCAATTATAATCGCAGGCTAAAATATTGCAAATACTTATTATAAATAGTTTATCATAGTTGTTATAAATAGTTATTTTTGCTATAATCACAATAAATCAATTACGGAATTCTGAGGAGGTACACGATGGAAATACGATTACTTGAATATTTTATGGCTGTTGCCAGAGAAGAAAATATAACACATGCGGCTAATTCCCTGCATATTGCTCAACCAACTTTATCCTTGCAGCTCAAAGCCCTTGAAAAGGAGCTTGGAAAACCTCTATTCATTCGAGGAAAGCGAAAAATCACACTCACGAAAGAAGGTGTTGTCCTCCGTCGCCGGGCAGAAGAAATTCTGTCCTTAGTAAGAATTGCCGAACAGGAAGTTTCATCTGAAGATAATGATATCCGGGGAACAGTATCCATAGGAAGCGGTGAGACCGAAGCCATGAATCTTGCGTTAAAAGCCGCAAATATCTTACAGTCTGAGCATCCTCATGTCAGCTTCCATCTTTTCAATGGCGATGCGCAGGCCATTACAGAACGCCTTGACCAGGGTATCCTTGATTTTGGAATACTGATGGAGCCTGTAGATCATTCAAAATACGCTCATATCTCCTTGCCTATCAGCGATTCATGGGGTGTTTTAATGCCGGAAGATTCAGCGTTATCCTCTCAAGAATATATTTCCCCTGCGAATTTATACAACGTTCCTCTGATTGTTCCAAATCGCAGTGAATTGCAAATGCAGTTATCTGCATGGCTGCAAAGGGATCTATCTTTATTGCAGATTTCTGCAACCTATAATTTAATTCACACCGCCTCATTATCTGTCAAAAACAATCTGGGCTTTGCCTTAGTTTTAAATAAATTAACTTACGCAGAACAGGCCCAGGGACTTGTGTTTCGTCCACTGATTCCTTCTATGGAAGAAAAACTATGCATTGCCTGGAAAAAGTATCAAACCTTTTCAAAAGCAACAGAATTATATAAAGATAAATTGACTTCTATGCTCACCAAATAGAACTTTTGATTCATAGCGTATTTGCTTCAATTTACTTCCCATTCCATAAGCAAATGCAATTATTGGTGTGATTGCATCTCTTAAG
>USJD01000376.1 GCA_900554835.1 uncultured Prevotella sp.
CAATACGGTAGCACCAGCCTCAACAGCAGCATCATAGAGTTCCTTCATGCCGCCGCAGAATGTATCAGGGTAAGACTCGCTGTCGCCACAACCAAACAGGGCCACGGTCTTGCCAGCCAAGCCGGCACTCTTCAGCGTCTTCACGCCATCATACCAGTCATCCTGCATCTCGCCGGCACCCCATGTAGAAGTACCGAGAAGAAGATTCTCATGACTTGCGATAGTAGCATCATCGATGTTAGCTACATCTACAGCTTCCACGCCCAACTTAGAGGCGATGGTTTCGGCAATCGACTGGCATGAGCCAGTGGAAGAGCCATAAATTACGATAGTTGTTTTCATTTGTCCTTAATCTCTTTTAGTTACATTTATTTTCGGGTGCAAAGATACATCCTTTTTCCATCATCTGCAATACCTAAAAATGATGGTTTCGCAGAAATACCTAAATATGGGGATAGATTTCAAATGAGGTGAGAGCAAACATCAAGAACATTGATAAACAACCAATTCTCTTGGGAGGTTGATGATTTTCAACCTCTCAAACCACAGTTTCATAGAACTTCCCTGATGTCGCTTCACATGACTATTAATGATATAATAGTCTGCCTGATACTCATCCATCAAATCAGAAAAAGCTGCCTTGATACGGGAACACTTCTCGTTTATCGCATTATCAAGCGGATTCACCAGACGGTTCACGGTCTCGGTAATCTTATCCATATCTATTCTATTCCCTATCTTCTGATAAAGTTGAAGAAGTTCTTCCCGATAATCTACCAGATTCTTGAATTCAATACCTTCCGGATGGTTCAGGAAGAGCAGATAGAGCGCCTTGTGGATAGGACTGAGCTGTACCTCTTTATTACCGAACTCAGGCAACAGGAAGCGATAATCCTCAGTAATAACCAATGGGCTGAGAGTAGCCCTTGCTGCCTCTATGCGAAGCTGTTCCAATACGGGCACACTGATAGCTTTCAGCAAAAGGTCAGTTCTTCCTTCTACCAAAAGTTGGGAGGAAAGCGTTTTTATCAAAGCAGCTTTCTCCTCGGCATCCATATTTCTCAGTTCATCTTGCATAACGGATGCAAAAATACAAAAAGAATAGGAAAAAACGTTTCTCTTCATCAAAAAAACTTCTTTCGCAAGCCTTGCGTTTCATTTATTATTGTATAATTACTCCTTTTTTATTATCTTTGTGCCCAAAATAGAAATATAGATAAGATGACAGAAGAATGGACTCCAATAGATTTCGGACAGACAGAAGACACCACCAAAAATATCATCAAGGTGATAGGTGTGGGTGGTGGCGGATGTAATGCCGTTAAGAATATGTACTCAGAAGGTATTGTAAATGTGAGTTTTGCCGTTTGCAATACGGATAGCCAGTCGCTATCCAAATCACCTGTGCCTGTAAAAATCATGCTCGGAAAGAGCGGCTTGGGAGCAGGTGCTAACCCTGAAGTCGGAAGAAGCGAAGCGCAGAACACCCAGGAAGACATCCAACGACTGCTGAATGACGGAACCAAGATGGCATTCGTTACAGCCGGCATGGGTGGCGGTACCGGAACAGGAGCAGCACCTGTCATCGCCGGTATCGCAAAAAGCATGGGCATCCTGACGGTTGGCATCATCACCATCCCATTTTATTTTGAAAAGCGAAAGAAAATCGTGAAGGCCCTGCAGGGGGTAGAAGAGATGCGCAAGAACGTAGATGCCCTGCTCATTGTCAACAACGAGCGGCTTTGCGATGTATATGCCGATTCTGAAATTACCGTAAAGGATGCCTTCAAACTGGCAGACAAGGTACTGAGCGATGCCACCAAGAGCATCTCTGAGCTGATTACCGTAGAAGGAACCATCAATCTCGACTTCCGTGACATCGAGACCACCATCAAGAGTGGCGGCGGTGCCATCATGGCGATGGGCAGGGCCAGCGGAGAAGGCAGAGTTCAGAATGCCATTCTCAATGCCTTGGATTCCCCATTACTCTATGGTAGCGACATCAGCAATGCACAGCGCATCCTCTTCAACATCTATACCTCCAGCAAGCACCCTATTTTCGTAAGGGAAATGCGAGAGATAGATGCCTTCTTCGATGAATTGAATCCAGACATCAAGGTTATCTGGGGTCTTTCAGATGATGACAGTCTGGATGAGGATGCCAAAGTAACCATCCTGGCAACAGGTCTCAACAACGAACTGGCAGATGAAATTCAGGACAATCCAGTCACAACCACAAAGGATGAAGATGATTACCAGAGAATTATCGACAAGCTTTATCATCCGATACGTGACGACTTCCAATCACGGGGAAAAGAAGATTCCCCAAAAGAGGATATTCCAGCAGAGCCATTAAACAC
>USJD01000377.1 GCA_900554835.1 uncultured Prevotella sp.
TGTTCAGGAAAAAAAGGCAATTAAATATTTAAGTTCGGAACTCAATCTCTCCAATATTGAAAAGACTTATAAGCTTTATTGTGAACTTATAGAAAAAAAGATATTCAAGACCCCGGTGGGTATGGATTACCTTAAAAAGCTGCGATAATGTCGCATTTGCAAAGATACACTGATCCTGTGTGTAAACACCAGAAAAAGCTATATTTTGCATCAGATAATTCATGACATCTCCTAATTCTGTCATGTCAAGTATCTTTCCAACTTCAAACCAGTAATGATCTGTGTCGTTCTTCACCTCATCAGCCGTGAGAAATGAAAATTCATATTTATCCGTTTCGTCTTTCGCCTGTTCAACAATATTCAAATAAAGCTTTCTCTCCGGGAATGCAGAGTTGTTCTTCCACTGTTTAAACGGCATTTTGTATGCATAAGTTCCCTTTAAGCCGATATAAATAGATGTCAATCTTTGCTGACCATCCAAAACAGCCATAACGTTGTCATTTCCAGTTAAGTTTACCTTCGGATTATGCCGTGCATTTTTCTCATGATAATTCTGCAAAAAGGAATAGAAGTCATAGAGAGTATTTTGATCCTTAGACAGTTTCCAAAACAGAAATGCTCCAAATGGATAATCCTGCATTACGCTGTCAAATAGTTTTTCTATTTGAGCAACAATGCGTTGTTGCTCAGCCCTTGGAGGCAATGGTAGATACAACTCTTTCAGCCGTTCTTTACCAAGATTATAAAAAGCAGCACCAGACTTCTTTGTTATTCCTCGCATAGCCTCAATTAAGAATGGACTTTGGAGAAAATACGCAAGTAACAAGGAATGATTAAAGTCTTGAATGTATGGGCTTATGATGAATACAAAACCACCAGCACTAACATTTTTGTAGTCTTTTTCTATCACTGCCATTTTACCAATATTCTCCAAACTGGTTACAGCAGGAGTAATGATGCAATTCTTCTTTAGAATGGTATTCGCATTGACAAACTCCTCTGACACAAAGACATCATCATCTTTGAATATATACTTATTGGGTAGAATGTTTCCACCACGCAATATTCTAATGCCTTTTTTATTTGCGTTTGCTTGCTCTTTTTTGAACGATGCACCTGTCTGTATTTCCAACAAGTCTTTGACCTTGCACCAAGTCCATGTTTCGGGTATTTGGAACGGCAAAAACTCGTCTATACAAACAGGACTGTTGTCTATCAACTCATAATACTTGTTACGGACTTAATCTTTTGTACTATACGCAGTTGTTCTACAAATGGTGGTAGTGGAACAAGATAGCTTTTTACAGTCTTTGTTGCTAATTCCTTTTGCTTTGTACTGCCGTCTGATTTGTCTTCAATAACAGACTGAACTGTATTACCTGACTTCGTCAATGCGCCACCCAAATTAGATTTGGTCTTTTGATAAGTCGAAAAGAGACATGATAGTACGGTGTTTATCGGTTAGGAACAATGTTTTTGTGAAGAACGCCCCATTCTCTGGCATCCGTATCTTTATTGTTGTGATTGTTTTGGCGACATCAAGCACATTGTCAACACTCATTCCTATTTTGTTGATTGCTATAAGTCTCTCTAATTCCTTATATACTTTATAGGCGATGAAGCAGATGCAAATGTGTGCTTCTATCCTTCTTTCTGTAAAATGGAACATCGGACGCATCTCCAAAGTTCCTTTTGAGATACGGAAGGCACGTTCTACCACCCATAGCCCGTGGTATTGGTCTATTACACGTTCTGCATCAAGGTCAGTATTAGTGAGATACCCTTTCAATCCATCCCATTTGCAGTCCTCGGCAATCTTCTCCTCGCTTATGCTTACATCAATATCCTTGCTAATCTCAAGGAACTTGTTGTAACCTCTGCGGTTTACCTGCTGCTTGGTGACGTGTCCGCTCTTGTAGGCTTTCCTCAGCCGTGCGATGCCTCGGGTGCGGTTGTAGGCATCCTTTTTTGCCCGCTTTTCGGAATAGCTGACGATAAGACGTTCGCCATTGGGTTGCCTGAGTTCATGGCTGACATTGTCCCCTTTGTCCAATGAGAGGATCCATTGCTTGACATCGCTGTTTTCGTTTCTTATACGTGCACCCAAGATGTACTTGTATCCGGCTTGTTGTAGCAGTTTCACGTTATTCTTGTTCATCAAGCCGGAATCAGCAACGACCACAAAATCATCTCCAAGCGTGAAGCGCTGCTTAAAGTCGTCTATCATCGGTATCATGGTAAAACCCTCGTATTGACTGCCGTTGAACAAGGAATATGATAGTGGATAGCC
>USJD01000378.1 GCA_900554835.1 uncultured Prevotella sp.
CGCTTTTAAGAAGTAAGGCTCCGTAGCTCAACTGAATAGAGCATCTGACTACGGATCAGAAGGTTGCAGGTTTGAATCCTGCCGGAGTCACAAAAAGAGGATATTACTTCATGTAACATCCTCTTTTTTGTTATACATATCCACCATTTGCTATATATGGCTCATATAATATTGTTGTGTTTTTAACAATCTGTATTTCTTATGCAAACAACTGTTTTACTCTATAAAGATAGAACTTCAGATCATTCACTCCTCTGAATTCAGCCCTGAATGTTTTTAGCTTGCAGTTGAACGATTCTGCACTGGCGTTAGTTCTTTTGTCATTGAAGAAATTCAGTATTCTGTCATAATGGTTTTGAAACGTCTTGATGACTGTATTAAACTCTTCACAGTTCCATTGTTCTACCTGATTAAACCATAATGCGAGTTTAGGACGCGCCACATCCTTATTATCGTAATCCGAATATATCTTACCCAATCTTAAAGCAAGGTAATAAAACTCTTTCATGTCCGGAAACCGACTAAACAGAACTTTGGCTCTTTCTGCCTGTGATTCGGTCCAGTCATTCGGCTTTCTTACAAGCAACCTGCTGCATCTTACCATAAGCTGCTTAAGAGTGTCTCCACAGCTTAATATTTCAGGCTTGTATTCAAGCCCTTTCTCCTTGTACAAAGCACGCATGCGATTATCCTCCGCAATCACTTCCCAACGGTGCTTTATACGTAAGTCCTGAAGAGCATCATACATAAGTTTCTGCACATGGAATCGGTCTACGATCTGCTCTGCATTGGGAAAACACTTACGTACTATCTTATACATAGAGTTTGACATGTCCATAGTAACAGACTTGACCATTGCACGTTTGCCGGCAGGAAGACGCTGTAACTTCTTGATTATAAAGTCTGATTTCACACCCTTTACCATTGCAACCAGCGTACCCTTCCTACCGTGCCCGTCCTTATTGGTCACAATTGTGTACAATTCTCCATTGCTCAGTGAAGACTCGTCTATGGCAAGATGTTCACCGAGGTTGCAGGCATAAAGCGTAAACTCCTCTGAATGTTCTTTCTGATTCCAGGAGTGAAATCCGCTCAGATGGTTCTTGTAGTAGTCATTTAGGACATTTGCCTTCAAATGCGTAAACTCTGCTACACTCTTGATGCTCACAGCATGGGTATCAAGGTAATTCTTTTAAAAAAGCTCCGAACTCAGCGGTAATTCTGGTTCCGGATGCAACAAGATCCCAGTCGCGACTGTAGCTCTTGCCGGTAGACTTGTCAAGCCATCTGCGTCGCTTTATTCTGAAATACATGGTATGGTCACGGACGGGAAAGTCTGTAACTGTTATTGGCTTGTGGAAACCATTGGAAATTAAAGGAAGGTCTTGTAAGTTTTCAGGCACAATATCTTTCTCAACTAAGACCAACATAAAATAATCTCCCATGTTGGAAGCTTCTGTTATGTCGAAATAGTCAAGGAGTCCTGCGGGAAGAAACAAGGACAATACGGACTTGTAATCTATGGGCTGAGTTCTATTCATGACGCAAAGATAAACAATAATATTGGATTGTTAAAAACACAACAATATTATTTGATCCGAGATTCTATCTGTTCGTCATCAAGCAATGGTTTCCTACGACCAAGAATAAGTGACGAGCAAGTGTAGAGTCTCACGTTTTTGCGTTTAACAAAAAGATTATATTACTTTCAAGAACAGTCGTATGAAAAAGATTTTGATGTTAGCTATCATAGCTATTGCAGCAAGTTTGAAAGTTAGTGCACAAATTCAATTTTCAGAATTTAAATTTTTCGTGGCTAACATATGTGATTTTAGCCAACTTCAGCTTGAGGTGAAATTCAAGGTAACAAGTGAGAGAAACTTGAAATATGTCAATGTACATTTCTGTCCTGTCAATCAAGTCGGAGATGCAATTTGCGATGACATTGTTGGTGGTGTAAATGCCAATACAAAGTTTTCAAAATATCAACTAATTCAAGCAACTGGTCCATTTGAGACAAAAAAATCATACAAAAGACATTTTGGTATTTATCATATATCTGGCAAGAAACCGACACCTTTTCCATATATGGTTACCATAGACTACATGGGTGGTGGCAGTGACACAATTCGCATAACAAGAGATAATATAAAAACATATTTTCCTAAGACAAAATGGATAGATGTAGACTATAAGAGTGGGTTCCAACCTGATAATTAAAAACTAAATGGCCTATGAAAAAGTTTTTAACGATATTATTACTTCTTGTAA
>USJD01000379.1 GCA_900554835.1 uncultured Prevotella sp.
AGGAGGTAAATATGGATAGATATCAAATTATACGTATAATCCATGACTATATGTCTAAGAAGCCTGTGTTGAAGGCATGGATCTTTGGGTCTTTTGCTCGTGGTGAAGAAAGGGCTCAGAGCGATATTGATATTCTCTTTGTCCCCGATTTTGAGCATGGTTCGTTTACTTTGCTTACCCATGGAGGAATGTATGAGGATTTGAAGCAACTGCTAGGTCGTGAAGTTGACTTGGTAGTTGATGGCTCTTTGCGTCCGTATGCTCAGGAGAGTGTGGAACGAGATAAAATCTTGGTATATGAGAGAGCTAGTTAGGGATAAAGGAAGATTGGAAGATATTGTGGAGTATTCTTCCAACGTACTCAAAATCATTGATGGGATAGAGTTTGAGGAGTTTTCCTCAAATATTTTAGTCTATTTTGCAACGATGAAAAATATAGAGATAGTAGGCGAGGCTGCTTATATGCTGACCAAGGAATTCAAGGCAAGTCACCCGGAGATTCCTTGGAAACAGGTGGAAGGTATGCGCCATGTTTTGGTGCATGGTTATTCGCAGGTGTTGCCTCGTATTCTTTGGGCTACAGCAAAAGAGAATATTCCCGAAATCAAGGCTCAAGTGGAGAAATACCTGAACGAGACAGATTGGGAACATTATTGTGGGGAATGATGAACTTGTTCTTCTATCTGAAGCAAAAGTATGGTTTGGGGTATCGTGTTTTGGGTGAACCTGCGGATTCGCTTTGTGAAGAATATAATAAGAAAAACAAGAGCGACAGCCAAAATGTATTCGGCTGCCGCTCTCTTTCTTTTCTTTCTATTTCTTTTATGGGTTGTGTTTTCTTTACATCCTTATCTCAACGGATTTATACTTCCTTCAATACGGTTTCCAATCTTCCGATGAAGTCATCCACATTCTCCTTGGTCAATACCAATGGAGGGAGGATGCGGAGGATGTTGGTGCCGGCGCAGCCGGTGAAACAATGCTGCTCGTGGATGAGCTTGCTGCGAACTTCCTTGTGAGGAATATCGAGTACGGCGCCTACCATCAAGCCACGGCCACGAACCTCCGTGATGTGACTGTTGCGCTTCTGCAACTCCTTCAGCTGGGCGATGAGATATTCGCCAACCTCATGCGCATTCTGTACCAGGTTCTCCTTCTCAAATACATCGAGAACGGCGAGAGCTGCTGTACATGCCAGATGGTTGCCACCAAAGGTAGTACCCAACTGACCATATACAGGAGTAAACTCTGGAGAAATCAACACGCCACCCATAGGGAAACCATTACCGATACCCTTGGCTACGGTGATGAGATCAGGCTTGATGCCCAACCACTGGTGAGCAAAGAACTTACCGCTTCTGCCATAACCGCACTGGATTTCATCGCAGATAAGGTAGGTTCCGTATTTCTTGCAGGCTGCCTGCAAGCCCTGAGCAAACTCAGGAGTAACCATGTTGCAGCCACCTACGCCCTGAATCGCCTCGATGATACAAGCGCAGACATCGCCCTTGGCAAGTTCCTTCTCCCAAGCCTCCAAATCGTTGATAGGAAGATAGGTTACGTGACCATTGTCATTGATTGGAGCGATGATCTTTGGATTATTTGTTACCTCTACGGCAAGAGATGTTCTGCCGTGGAAAGCCTTCTCTATAGAAAGCACGCGGGTTCTTCCGTTGGTGAATGAAGCCAGCTTCAAGGCATTCTCGTTTGCCTCGGCACCCGAGTTGATGAGGAAGAACTGATAATCTTCATAACCGCTTATCTTGCCCAGACGCTCAGCGAGTTTCACCTGCAACTTGTTGATGACAGAGTTGGAATAGAAACCCAGATTGTTCAACTGGTTGGTGAGCATCTCCACATAGTGAGGATGGCAATGACCGATGCTGATAACGGCATGACCGCCATAAAGGTCGAGATATTCCTGACCCTTGTCGTCCCATACCTTGCAGCCCTGTCCTTTTACAATATTAATATCGAAAAGAGGATATACGTCGTATAAATTCATAATTTAAGTGAAGAGTGAAGAACGAAGAGTGAAGAATTCTCTTGCTTTGAGATGGTCTTAGTCTTTGTTCTTCTATTGTTAAACTAATATTATTATGTAGTGAAGTATAGTGTAAGAGTAAAGCGTGAGTCATCCAGAAAAGCATTTGAATTCTTCACTCTTCACTCTTCGTTCTTCACTTAGAAAGCCGAAGGCTTAAGCCTGAGGCCTGCTGTCTGGTCGAGACCAAACATGATGTTCATGTTCTGAACTGCCTGACCT
>USJD01000380.1 GCA_900554835.1 uncultured Prevotella sp.
AATAAAATGAAGAATAAATAAAAAAAGTTTGGCTCTTCTCAAATTTTAGTACAATATCATATAATTGCGGCAAGAAGTGTGTTCTTTAATAAAGTTTTATTTAAAAAATTAGCGGTTGTCCCCGAAAATAGTAAGTTTATAGTGACAATAAAAAAACAAAGCTTACAATGGAAACAATCGCTAACAAGTGCAATATTATAAAAAATGTAGAAAACAGCCAAACAAATTCAGAAATTAACGCTTCCGTAGTCGGAGAAAACATTCTTAAAGCTGCCTTTCCTCAGATTACAGGATTTATCATAGAAGACTATACAATCTCTCCTTTAGAAGTCAAGTTAGTGCTAAGGAGTACAGCTAGCCATGCTTTTTGCGACCGTTGTGGCCGGCTAACCTTTCATACACGTGGCTGGCAAAAAAGGACCGTGACCATGCGTCCTCTGGTGAACAAGCGATTTGTGCTGGTATTGTATATGCGCCGTTTCTTCTGTAAGGCAGAGAAACATATATTTGTGGAACAACAATATAGTTGGTTGAACAAATATGCGAGATACAGTATCTGCTGCATAGAATTGATGAATCGCTTACACCTACGCATGTCTTCCGTATCAACCTCAAGTATATTGCGCAAGATGGGAATTACCTGTTGTCCAAACACTTGTATAAATCACCTGATAAAGACGAGAAGGTCTCCTGCCAGAACCGCTGTAAACATAGGCATAGACGACTTCGCCAAGCGGAAAGGGCATTCTTATGGCAGCGTCATCGTAGACCACGACACAAACAAGATATTAGAACTGATAGACTCCAGAGACTCAAAAGCCGTTGCAAAAGTACTAAGGCAGTACCATGATGTTAAGAGCATCACCCGTGACAGGGGAAATTGCTTTATCAATGCCATAAGGCAAGGTGCTCCATCCGCAACGGTCATAACAGACAAATTTCATGTTGTCGAAAACTTAACGGGTGCAGTGTTTCCACAGTTGCAGCGATGGTTTCTGCAAGTGAGAAAGAAATTGCTCTCCAAAGGGATGATTGGTCCCAAAAGTCCTCAAATAGATAAAAGTTGGCTTTATTCCAACATATATTCCGTTATGGATGTCATGTGCAAGGATGTCCGAAGAAACCAGAAAATGGAAGATTGGCGACTCTTCATGCATCTTTATGCCAGACAGGAACTGTCGCTGAAGGAAATCCATGAGAAAACAGGATTCAGTGGGGCAAAGATGGGAAAATTAAGAGATACATCCTATGAAAGCCTGCTCAATGGGGAACAGCGTTGGGTGTATGACAATATGGAGGCTGTCACCAGACGAATTCTGTGCAAGAAATCATTGGATTACCCTGTAATAGTTAAAGGATTGCATTCCACAAGCAAGAAAGGGTGTTTGAAAAAGCTTCTTTTTCTTTTAAGGGGAAGATTGCAAAAGAAAATGGCGGAATACAAGAACGAATACAATGAATTTCTACAAAAGAACACTATAAAAAAAGAAGAGTCTGACCTTTGGAACTCAATTGTGCATTTCAACTATCACCCAAAGACACTCTCTGTAAAAATGTTCCTTTCGGATAGCCGCGTTGGTAACTTGTCTTATTACATGTCTACATTCCAAGGAATTATGAGTGGAGAGTCCAAGATGAACTTGTACCAATGGATTAATATGGCTATAGGATGTGGTGAGGAAGAAATTGAAAAGTTTGCCAAGGGACTGACCAAGGATTATCAAGCTATCAAGAACTCAATCGACAGCAAATGGAACAATGGTGTACTCGAAGGCTCTGTCTGCAAAATCAAAACAGTCAAAAGAATTATGGGCGGAAGGGCAAGCATTCCCCTCTTGGAACTGAAGGTCTCCTCAAACTTAAATACGTAAATGTACTAAAATTTGAGAAGAGCCAAAAAGTTTTTTCTTTTTTTACCCTCACACCCTCACAATCCGTCTGAAACGCCCTGTTTATCGGGGTTTCAGTGGTGAGGGTAAGTGTGAGGGTAAAAAAATAAAAAAAGTTTTTTTTCATTGGCTTTCCCTTCGGCCGCCGAACTTCGTTTCTTCACTCTTCACTCTTCGTTCTTCACTCTTTGGTAATCCTCAGCAAACCTATTGCTGTAAGCATAGAGCCGATGCTAAGGATGATGAAGATGAGCATAGGGATGGTGTAGTCGATGCCTGAAGGAGTGGTGTAGGCATCAACAACCTTGCCAATCCAGATAGGCACGAGGAATAAACCAAGGTTTTGGATGTAGTAGATGATGCTATAGGCGGTGCCA
>USJD01000381.1 GCA_900554835.1 uncultured Prevotella sp.
ACCTTCTACCAACATCATCGACGCCATCGCCCACCAGCCAGGCGTTTCGCAGATTACCACGGGAAGCGGCATTTCCAAACCCGTGATCCGTGGCTTGGGCTATAACCGCGTGGTAGTGGTAAACGATGGAATCCGACAGGAAGGACAGCAATGGGGTGATGAACACGGAATAGAAATCGACCCGGCTTCGGTTCATTCCGTAGAGATTCTGAAAGGTCCGGCAAGCCTCATGTATGGCTCGGATGCGATGGCTGGCGTACTCATCTTCCATTCTGCTCCAACGCTTGCCAAAGGCGACATGAGAGCAAATTTCTCAACGGGTTATCAAACCAACAACGGACTTTTTGATTATTCGCTCAACTTTGCTGGCAACCAGGGCGGATTTGTATGGAACACCCGCTACAGCGGAAAGATGGCGCATGCCTACAAGAATAAATACGATGGTTATGTTTTCGGTTCATCACTCCGAGAACAGGCCCTTTCACAGCTCCTCGGCTGGAATTATCGCCAGGGACATTCGCATCTCACACTCGATTATTATCATCTCACTCCGGGCATCGTAGAGGGAGAAAGAGATGAGAAAACGGGCGAACTGGAAATTCCGGAAGGCTACGATGCCAAGAGTTACGGCAAGCCGATGCCTTATCAGCAGATTCATCATTACAAGGCTGTACTTGATAATTCCTGGTTCCTGGGCGACGGCAATCTGAAGTTCCTCCTGGGTTATCAGCAGAACCGCCGTCAGGAGTTTGAGGAGGAAGAGAATCCGAAGGAATGCGGACTCGATTTCATGCTCCATACCATGAATTACGACCTGCATTATCTCTCGCCGGAAATGAATGGATGGAAGTTCTCTACGGGCATCAACGGCATGTGGCAGCAGTCGATGAACAAAGGTTCTGAATTTCTGATTCCAGCCTATCATCTCTTCGATTATGGTGTATTTGCCACGGTGAGCAAGGAGATAGGCAAACTGAACCTGAGCGGCGGCATCAGATACGATCATCGCCATCTGCACAGCGAGGCTTTGAGAGAAGAGGATGATGCAGAATCGCATCGTTCTGAATTGAATGATTCTTTCCGTTTTCAAGCCTTTAAGCGCAGCTTTGAAGGAGTAACCGGAAGCATTGGATTGGCTTATGAAATCCTGCCTGATTTCAATCTGAAACTGAACCTAGCAAGAGGATTCCGTGCTCCAAACATCAGCGAATTATCATCGAATGGTGTGCACGAGGGAACCCAGCGATACGAATTGGGAAATACCAGTCTGAAGCCGGAAAACAGCTGGCAATTCGACCTTGGTCTGGATTATTCTTCGCCTATCATTTCGGCAGAGCTCTCGCTGTTTGTCAATCGCATCAACCATTACATCTATAGCGAGAAGTTGGCAGATGAGAACAATCAGCCTGTCCTCATCGACGACACGCCAGCCTATCAGTTTACTTCGGGCGACGCCCGCATCTTAGGTGGTGAGGCGAGCATCGACATCCACCCTGTGGAGCATCTGCATATCAGCAACACCTTCTCGTGTGTCAACTCGGTTCAGTTGCATCAGCCATCCGAATCAAAGTATCTGCCATTCACCCCAGCTCCTCGCTGGGTTTCGGATGTAAGGTATGAGTTTGTCTGCGACGGCAAGACTTTCGACCATCTCTTCGTAAAGCTACAGATGGATTGCAATCTCCGCCAGAACCATTATTTCGCAGCCAACGATACGGAGACCGCTACGCCATCGTACACCTTATTAAATATGTATGCCGGTACCGATGTGAAGCTTCATGGCAAACGCCTTCTCTCGCTCTATCTTTCGGGTGAGAACCTTACCAACCGTGCTTACCAGAACCACCTGAGCCGTCTGAAGTATCTTGACGTAAACCAGGTGACGGGCAGAAGAGGCGTTTACAATATGGGCCGCAATTTCAGCATAAAAGTAGTGGTTCCGATAGAGTTGTAATTCCCCTTTTAGGATAAGCAATTCCTCATCAGGAATCAGAATTTTGAATAAACAAGTGCCGATAAGGGTGCCAAAAGCTACCGGAAAAGTAACTTTTGGCGCCATTATCGGCATTTTTTCGTCTAATTATTAGACAATCAGGACCGACTTTCTATGATATTTCGTAACTTTGCACCATGATTAAGAAACAAGGAACGATATTGATTGTTGATGACAACCGCAACATTCTTACTACGGTAAGGATGCTGCTGGAACCCATATTCGATGGCATCATCACCATCGCCAACCCTAACTCCATCCCAGCCAA
>USJD01000382.1 GCA_900554835.1 uncultured Prevotella sp.
TGCAGAATACCTCATAAAAAACATCCTCGCATGAACATCTGGACGTAGGAAACCACGTCTTATCATTGAAGATATCATGGGTGATGGCCCGGAAAACCTGATAAACCAGATGCTGCGAAAAAGATTTATCTACCATCTGTCTGGTCTTCATCTTAAATAACCTCATCGTCGTAACCCTTTAAATCATCAAGAATCACATCAAGAGAATTGATCAAAGCAAACTGAGAATCTCCATGACAATCGCAACAGACAGCATCTCCATTAACCAGAGCAGCAATCTCAACATCGGAGATTTTCACCTTGGTTCGTTTTAGCGAACTGGAAGAGGTACACGGACCTTTCCAATAGTATACCTTGATGCCGTAATCTTCTTTACTGCACAGGTTCACCAACATGGCAATGTCTCTGTTTGCCTTGTCCAAGCGCAACTGTTCACCTTTATCTACACCATATTGTACTTGATACTTACTGGCATTGAGACACTCCATAAAGGCTTGCTGCATCTGCAATTGCAGGACAAAGGAATATGGCGCATCGCTGAGAGACTGATGGCGAGGAAAAGAAAACACCACAGCCTTTGGTCTACAGCCAGCCTTGATTCTTTCTGCCACGGCATCAAAGAAATCACCAGGTGGCAACTTGGCAGAAATCACCATATTCCAGCCATATTGATTGGCCACCCTGTTGATATTATCACGCAGAAGAGCCACCACCTTGTCCTGCCCTCTTTTGCCGCCGAAGATTCTAGATTCTTCCACAAAAAGGAATCCTCTGTTGGGGCGATTATCAATAATCACCTTGCAGAAAGGCTGGTTGTGAATTTCATTCTCTGTAAAGTTACTCCAATAGAATTCCTTCTTGTCTGCGCATACATCCAGCACAGCCACACCTTCGCGAAATCCCAATATTCGGTTGTCGTGAATAACGTCTTCCTCATACTTCCGTGATTCCACCAAAGTCATTTTCTTGCTTTTCAGCAAACTGTCCATTACCTTCTCGAAACCTGTCTGACACTCCTGATATTTTTCAGGCGATGGCATTTCGGGAAATTCCAAGGGTAGAGTACCCTCGATACTTGAAAGATTCCGGCTTTTGCAGAAATCATACTTGAAGACAACAAAAGAAGTCTTTTCTGTGCTGTTTTTAGTTCGTCCAGTCATTAGCTTCTGGTTTAAATTATACCATGAAAGTTATTTTCCATAGCAACTACAAAAGTAACACTTTTTCCCCGAATAAACAAATAAATTCTAAATTATTTTTACCAAATTGTCTTTTTTCATAAAACCATCAAAACAAAATGTGAATGTGAATGTGAATTTGAAATGTAAGTCAATGTATCGGGTTGTTCCATCCATTCCTTTTATTGGATATTGTGAATGAAATTCAGTCCTCGCGCGCGTACCTTATTATATATATAATATGAACCTATTATAATGGCTACTATTACTTAAACACGATTATACGCTTCTCCTTCAGGTAACATTGAAAAACATTTCAAATTCACATTCACATTCACATTTTTGCCTTTCCTCCTATCAACCAGCTAACCCACATAGCAAGTTACTGTGCGCCCGATGCCCCCAAAACTGCGTGGCGACGCACCACCAGCCACGTCCCGACGCAGATGGCGATACGTCGCCACGCAGTTGGCGGTACATCGGGACGCAGATGGCGGTACATCGGGACGCAGTTGGGGGTACGTTGGGACACGCCCTGAAAGGGCAGAAGCTCCTAGCCCAGGGAGGGCACTGAAAAAGTCCCTTCATAGGTTATGTTAGTTTAACATTCGATCTTTGAAATAGTGTACCCAAAAGTTGCATATGTGCAATATTTTTTGTATCTTTGTAGGAAAATACAAGGATTATGCTAGAGCAACAACAGACCATATCATTCAGTGATTATTCAAGTTTGTATGACTTGATTATCCCAAAAGACAACCTGCTCCGCCAGATTAATGACCTGGTGGACTTTAGTTTCGTATACCAGGAATTGCAGGACAAGTATTGTCATGACAATGGTCGTACAGCAGAGAGTCCTATCCGTATGTTTAAGTATCTTCTTTTAAAGGTAATCTATGACATATCGGATGTTGATGTTGTTGAACGTACTCGCTATGATATGTCGTTTAAGTACTTCTTGGGATTAACTCCTGAGGAGACTAATCTGATTAATCCTAGTTCCTTGACCAAATTCCGTCGACTTCGCCTGAAGGATATGGACCTGTTGGATCTTCTTATCAAGAAGACTGTTTCTATTGCTAT
>USJD01000383.1 GCA_900554835.1 uncultured Prevotella sp.
GCTCCTTGTCTATGGCATTGTTCTTGAGTATGGAACGATAGTTATATACAGTTTGTGGCGAATAAGACAGGATGCCAACTACAAGACCAACCCTCAGGCTTACGTCATCACCAAGAAGACTGTAACCAGCAAGTCAGTCTTGAAGTTGAACTCTGTTGCAGGTGGTGGATTCGCAATTAGCATTCTTGCACAATAAAATGCAGAATTTTTAGTTATTATGATAGAGTTTTTCTTGAATTAATAATGATGCTCATGAAAAGAATGAATAAAATGCTGTTGGTTGCTGCCTTGGCGGCAACCACACTTTCTGCTCAGGCAGAACAGAAGAAGGGACCGGCTTGGTTGAGTGATGCACTTTTCTATCAGATTTATCCATCTTCCTATATGGATACTGATGGCAATGGTATTGGCGATCTGCCGGGTATCACTTCCAAGTTGGATTACATCAAGTCGCTGGGTGTGAACGCCCTCTGGCTCAATCCGATCTTTGAGTCGGGATGGTTTGATGGTGGCTATGATGTCATCGATTTCTACAAGGTGGATCCTCGATTCGGTACCAATACCGACTTGGTTACATTGGTCAATGAGGCCCATAAGCGTGGCATGAAGGTTTGTCTCGACTTGGTGGCAGGACATTCCAGCACCAAGTGTGCCTGGTTTAAGGAGTCTTCCGAGAAAGATCCTAACCAGCGTTACAGCGACTATTATATCTGGATGAACGATATCCCTGAGAGCGAGAAGAAAGAAATAGAAGCCCGTCATCAGGAGGCAACTCCGGAGTCTAGTACCCGAGGCAGATATGTGGAGGCGAATGCTCCTCGTGCCAAGTATTATGAGAAGAATTTCTTCGAGTGCCAGCCTGCCTTGAACTATGGTTTTGCTCATCCAGATCCAAATCATCCTTGGGAGCAGGGCGTAGATGCTCCAGGACCACAGGCTGTCCGCAGGGAAATACGTAACATCATGGCTTTCTGGTTTGATAAGGGTGTGGATGGCTTCCGTGTAGATATGGCGTCATCGCTCATCAAGAACGACCCTGACAAGAAGGAGGTTTCCAAACTCTGGAATGAGATGCGTGCTTGGAAGGACAAGTACTATCCTGAGACCGTCCTGATTTCAGAGTGGGCTAATCCGCAGCAAGCCATTCCTGCCGGCTTCAACATCGATTTCTACATCCATTTCGGTCTCAAGGGCTATGCCTCTCTGTTCTTCGACCGCAAGACTCCATGGGGCAAGTGGGAGCAGAGTTACCAGAACTGCTATTTCGACAAGCAGGGCAAGGGTTCGCTTAAGGAATTTAGCGAGAACTATACCAAGGCATTCAATGCCACCAAGAATCTCGGCTACATCGCTGTTCCATCTGCCAACCACGATTATCAGCGTCCTAACATCGGTACCCGCAATACGCCAGACCAGCTGAAGGTGGCGATGACCTTCTTCCTCACCATGCCAGGTATTCCGTTTATCTATTATGGTGATGAGATTGGTATGAAGTATCAGATGAATCTCCCTAACAAGGAGGGTAGCAATGAGCGTTCTGGTACCCGCACTCCGATGCAGTGGACCAAGGGCAAGAATGCCGGCTTCTCTACGAGTGCACCTGATAAGCTCTACTTCCCTGTAGATACGGAAAACGGAAAGTTGACCGTTGAGGCTCAGCAGGGAGATCAGAATTCTCTGTTGTCATATACCCGTAAGCTGACCGCTTTGCGTCATTCTGCAAAGGCTCTTGACAATGAGGGTGATTGGAAACTCCTGAACCAGAAGGGGCAGGAATATCCGATGGTATATGAGCGCACTTTGGGTGAGGAGAAGTATGTTGTTGTCGTGAATCCTGGTGCCAAGGCAGCCTCTCTCAATATCAGCTCCGTAGGTGGTAAGGCTGTTTCTGTTCTTTCCACAGGAAAGGTTGTGTATAAATCAGGAAAAAAGACTGATGTGATTAAAGCTTCTGGCATAAGTGCCGCCATATTCAAGGTGGAAAGATAGAACTTTTATAAAAACAGAAATGCGTCCGTATTGTGCGGGCGCATTTTTGTTTTACGGTCACGAATCATCTTCATCATGCAGCTTTTACTACACGTCGTTAACCTACTAATACGATGATAGTCTCCTTGCCAAGATACCTTTCTATCAATCTTCCTTCAGATACCAGTCCTTGATGTATCCGGAATAATGCTTGGCAAACTCCTCGGCTTGTCCGGGAGCGCAGGTCTTCACCTTTTTGGCAGGAATACCCGCCCAAATCTCA
>USJD01000384.1 GCA_900554835.1 uncultured Prevotella sp.
CGTCACGCCACTTGCAGAATCGGCTGTAAACGGTCTGATGTGGCCCAAACCGTGCGGGGATATCCGCCCAGGCCGCGCCGCTTCTGGCCAGCCAGAGCATTGCGTTGAGCATCATCCTGTCATCCTTTGGCGGCCTGCCAGTCTTAGCTCGTGGAATCAGATCCTTGATCCTGTCCCACTGGGTATCGGTCAGCTCGTATCGCTTTGCTGCCATAAGATCACCCCTATGCTTTTTCTTTTATTCTACTGCATTTTTGAATTTTGTGCAATTTATATATGAGGTTTGAGTTTTCAGATACGCCCTAGATAATTGGTGGGAAACTAGTGTATAGTTAGCATAGCGCATGAGATGACTACCCACAAAAGGTAGTCATCTCATACCATGTCATTTAAAGAAAACATACAACAGAGCTTAAGCATATACACAGTATTTGCTTGTATTTTATCAGCAATATTGTAATAGTATCTTAGATTTTCTGCTGCAAAATATTAAAAAATAGGACTGATGTAAATATGACTTTCGTTCATGATGATTATCTGAAATATGAGATTCCCTCAGACTGGTGCGCTGAAGAAAACGAGGATACACTTCTTATATATAACCCAGATGGAGAAGGAGCAATTGTTACATTCTTCTTTTCCCTTATGGATGCAGATGTATTACTGGAGGAGAGAATATGTATTATGGCAAAAGAGTTTATTGATAATAATCTTATTAAACTTAAGGAACCATTGATTTTAATGAATTCTTCATGCGGAAAGGTAATTCTGCGGGGAACTGGAAGAACCAGCGATGAGTGGTTTATAAAAATATGGATTATCGCCAAAAACCCCAAAATTGTTTTTTCAACATATCAGGCAGCTAAAAAAACAAAGGAGCTAGATGTTTGCGATTCCATAATTGATAGTATGGTTTTTTCTTTCTGAAACCTTCCCAACGAGAATAGCAAGAAGAAAACCGCTAAGAAATTGCCCCTGCGCTCCGACGGTAATCCGCAATTCATCTACTGTGTGACTTCTCAAACGGAAGAACCGAACCCACTAATTTGAGAGAGCAATTAGCCATGGAACAAGTAAAATCGAACCCATTGGCAGGTACACAATTAACAAGAATCACGTTGAATGACCCACGCTGGCCAGCATCTGAGGGGTGGGTTAAAATGCAACAGATAATACCTACATCTCAGGGAAACATTAACATTCATTATGTCTATAATCAAATCCTAAAAATATTTGATGATTTCAAGTTTAATCCATAGTTTAAAGAAGGTGCGATTCGGTGAAAGATAACATTATATTCAGCAAAGTATGGCAAGATGATGATGTAATAGCACTAAAAGTTGTGTGTTCATCTCCTGTGGCGACTATCACGTCGAAAATATACGTTTCCAATCCATTGATTGATGAATTAATCGACCAAATTGAGCAATTCCTGCATGGAAATATCGAAGAAGGTTTATGGGCAAATGAAGACAGAGGAAATAGTTCAACAGCGTGCTTGTCGCTTCGATTTTTCAGAAAAGACAAGCTAGGGCATATTGGTATAGAAGTATTTGCGGAATTGGACGACGGAGGCAACTACACCGAACACAATTGCTGCTTTTTTATCAATACGGAATATGGCTTGTTGATGAACTTCTGTGAGCGCTTGTTTCGATTAAAGAATAGTCCAGCAGGATATGAAATCCAATTAAACTGTCCTTAAATGACCATATGCCAGCGAGTAAATAACATCTTGCGCCTAATCCGGATTATAAATTCAATTGGACTTCGATACTGAGAATTAGCTTGATTTTTGTCTATGCAATAGACAGCCTTCTTGCAATCGGACTTGAGTTCTCAGGACTTAGACACCTTGGATTATTTCCTTGTGACAATATACACATGCGAACCTCATAATGTAACTATATTATTGAAAGGCGGTTGCGTGTTCTGATGTGATTGCAAAGACTTAACAATAGCAGGGCTTGCCAGTATTCAGAGACAATTGTCAGCACAGCAAAAATGCGGTGAAGCGCAGTAAATACATAATATTGGAGCAGAAGGGGCATACAAGTCATTTTAAAGAAAAGTAGCAACCAGCGGAGGGCTGCGACCTTAATATGGAAGCAGCCCTCCAATATATTGTTCCTTAGTAAGCGCTCAACAACCACCCGCCTAGCATCTCCTGCACAGATAATGTACAATAACTTGCGCAAATTGAAAACCGCATAAAAGAAGACATAGCT
>USJD01000385.1 GCA_900554835.1 uncultured Prevotella sp.
TTCGGACGGTAAGAGCCGTCCATCAAGGAACGGATGAGCATGTGCTTATTGGGGGTCAGCGGATTTTTCCGGTTGGTAACACCATATGTTAGGAATAAAGTGTTGCCAGCCTGTACATGAAGAACCTGATATCCCCTACACCTCTGAACTGTGTTCTAAAAGCCTTGATTTTAGCATTGAACGATTCTGCCGATGCATTGGTAAGCCTTTCCTCAAAATAGTTGATGATGGTATCGTTGTGGTTCTCAAAGGTTTCAATAACCTTGTTGAAACCTTCATACCCGAAATCTTCGACATCATTGTACCATCTGGCAAGGTTAAGCCTTGCCACTCCAGGCTGGGTTTTCTTGTTGAAAATGTCTACAAGACAGAGGTAGAGGCCATACGCCTTCTTGAGTTTGGGAAACATCTGAAAGAGAATTTCGGCCCTTGTCTGCTGTTGGGCATTCCATTTCGATTTGTGCATGAGAATCATATGTCGGCTGCGTGCCATAATCTGCGGCCTGGTTTCACCGTTGGCCATACGTTCTGGTACCCATTCCCCTATAAGATCCTTCTCGGCCCTCGTATGTGCCGCCTTACGTTTTGCCCTATGCTCTTTTATGGCCTTGTTCTCCTCCGCAAGCACATCCCATCGTAAGGCTATTCTCATCTGGTCAATGGCCTCGGTCATAAGTCGTTGCACATGGAAACGGTCATTTATCAGCTTGGCATTAGGGAACGCAGTCCTCACTGTCAGCATCATGGCAGAAGACAAATCTGTGGTCACGGTCCTTACACGGCAGCGCAGTTCACGTGGGACTTTCTTCAGTATTGCCGACACTGTATCCGAAGCTACACCACGAACCATTGCAGCCAGCGCTCCCTTGCCGCCGTGGGCAGCCTTGTCCGTCAGGATAGTGTAGACCTCACCGTTGGAAAGACAGGTCTCGTCAAGACTCATGTCCTCACCGAAATTGTCTGGAAACAGCATGTACTCCTCTGCATGGTCCAATTGTTCCCAGTTGCGATAGTCACTGATTTTCTCCTTGTACTGTTTGCGCAGCGTCTGACCGTTGAGACCGTTGCGGACCGCAAGCGTCGAGATGCTTACGGGAGTAGACTCAATCTCCCTCTTTTAAAAAAGAAACGAACTCTGCATTCAATCGAGTTTCGTCAAACTCGGACAAGTCCCATTCGTAGCTGAAGATCTCGCCGGTGTCCTTGTCCAACCATTTGCGTTTGCGTACATGAAGATACGTAGCACGGCCACGGATGGGAAAATCCTGGATGACGTGATAGTCACCAAAGCCGTGGGATATCACATTGCCGTACTTCTTGTCCTCACGCATCTGAACCTTCTTCTCGTCAAGATAAATGTCAAAGCGGCTATCGGTCTTATCAAAACTTACAACATCGAAGTTGTCTATAAGCACATCCGGAAGAATGGCGCGTAGTAGCTTGGTCTGTTCCATATGGCAAAGGTACGACTTTATTCCTAACATACGGTGTTACCAACCGGAAAAATCCGCTGACCCCAAATAAACAATATAAATGAACGAGTAGTAGACGACCTGAAGACGCGGTTGTCTGCCAATAGTCGTATTTGTGTGGCTGCAGCTTCATTTTCGATTTATGCTTTTGAGGCGTTAAAGAAGGAGCTGGAAAACGTAGAAGAACTCCGCTTTATTTTTACCTCTCCGACTTTCGTAACCGAAAAGGCCAAAAAGGAACGGCGTGAGTTCTACATTCCTCGCATGACCCGTGAAAGAAGCCTTTACGGAACAGAGTTTGAAATCAAGCTCAGGAATGAGCTGACCCAAAAAGCCATTGCACGAGAGTGTGCAGAGTGGATCAGACAGAAGGTCACTTTCAAGTCAAATGTCAGCGACAAATCTATTCAGGGGCAAATCGTAGTTGACGGTGTAGGCTATACGCCTATCAATAACTTCACCACGGTTGAGCTTGGCTGCGAAAAAGGCAATGTAATCAGCACAACAATCGTGAAAGATGAGTCCCTCGCCCGCACTTTGCTTGCCGATTTCAATGAGATATGGAATGACAGCAAGGTGCTTCAAGTCGTTACTGATGAAGTAATTGACAGCATTACCGCCGCATATAACGAAAACTCTCCCGATTTTATCTACTTTGTGACACTATATAACATCTTCAATGAGTTTTTGGAAGATGTGTCCGAAGATGTTTTGCCTAACGAAGCGACCGGCTTCAAGGAAAGCAAGATTTGGGG
>USJD01000386.1 GCA_900554835.1 uncultured Prevotella sp.
CTTAAAATCCCTTGGCCAGTAATGGCTGTGCGGGTTCGAGTCCCGCTCGCGGCACTCTCCCCTTTAAATTTTTCATCTATGAAAAAATTTGCTTACATCATATTTTTATTCGCTACGCTTTTTATCACCTCTTGCGGTGTAGGTAGTGGTCATTTTAGGTTTGAAGGCAAATTTTTAAATATGAATCAAGGCGAATTTTATGTTTACAGTCCGGATGGTGGTATCAATGGTCTTGATACAATCAGGGTTGTAGGTGGCCGTTTCACCTATGAGTGCGACTGCAAGAACCCTTTCACGCTAATGGTCGTATTCCCTAACTTTTCCGAGCAGCCTATCTTCGCTGAATCTGGCGCTTCTGTCGATATCAAGGCAGACGCATCTCATCTGAAGGAATTGTCCGTTAAGGGCACCAAGGCAAATGAGCAGATGAACCAGTTCCGCGAGAACATCCTCAAGCTCTCGCCTCCTGAAGAAAAGGCAAAGGCGGAACAGTTTATCAAAGACCATCCTGAGTCTATCGTCAGCACCTATCTCATCAGAAAGTATTTCGTCAATACCTCCCAGCCTGATTATGCCAAGGCCTATACATTGGCGACAAAGATGGCAGAGGCACAGCCACAGAATGGTAGTTTACAGAAGATGCTGCAACAGTTGAAGCAGTTGAAGACAATAGATACTGGCAGCCGCCTGCCTCAGTTCACAGCATACGACATCCAGGGCAAAATGGTTTCCAGCACTACCCTCCTCAGCGCTCCAGTAGCTGTTATCAGCACCTGGGCATCCTACAATTACGATAGTCAGGACCTGCTCAGAGAATTGAAGAGGCGCATGCAGGCTTCCAAGGGTCGCCTGAAATTGATGAGTATCTGCATCGACCCATCAGCCACAGACTGCAAGCGAAATCTTACCAGAGACTCTATCTCCTGGCCAAACATCTGTACTGGCGATATGCTGGAGGACAAAACGCTGCAGAAGTTGGGCATGACCGCAGTTCCAGACGTCATCGTCTTGCAGAACGGCAAGATTGTAGCCCGGGGACTGAAGCGTGAAGAACTGAAACGAAAGTTAGACCAGCTGCTGAAATAATCAGCTGGCAGAATTTCTACATAAAGCAGATAACTGCAAGAAAACAAAATAATGGATTCAAATATATGTTAGTCAAAACTTATTGCGCCGCAGTCAATGGATTGGACGTGACTACGGTAACCGTGGAGGTCAGCCTCACACGAGGAGTCCAATATCATCTTACGGGACTTGGAGACGAGTCCGTAAGAGAGAGTAGAAGCCGCATATCAGCAGCCTTGCAGTATAGCGGTTTCAAGTTTCCTGTAGCCGACATCACCATCAATCTGGCTCCTGCCGATCTCAGAAAAGAAGGCAGCAGTTTCGACCTGCCCCTTGCTGTAGGCATCTTGGGGGCAAACGGCGATGTACCCGAAACGCATTTCAAGGAATTTATGTTTGTAGGCGAATTGAGCCTTGATGGATCTCTTCAGCCCATCAAGGGTGCGCTCCCTATAGCCATCAGAGCCAGAGCTGAACATTTCAAGGGATTGATTGTACCGAAACAGAATGCGAGGGAGGCGGCTGTGGTCAATAAGCTCGAAGTCTATGGCATGAGTACGCTGGCAGAAGTGGTCAGTTTTATCAGCGACAAGCAGAAATTCGCTCCTACCATCGTAGATACACGCAAGGAATTTTATGAAAACCAAGCCCATTGCGACCTCGACTATGCAGACGTTAGAGGACAGGAAAATGTGAAGCGTGCGCTGGAGATTGCAGCAGCAGGCGGGCACAATCTCATCATGGTAGGTCCTCCGGGATCCGGAAAATCTATGATGGCCAAGCGTTTGCCATCTATCCTTCCACCCCTCACCCTATCTGAAAGTCTGGAGACCACTCAGATACATTCCATCGCAGGAAAATTAGGCAAGAACGTATCTCTTATCTCCCAACGTCCTTTCCGTGCTCCCCACCATACGATCTCACAGGTAGCACTGGTAGGAGGAGGAACCAATCCGCAACCAGGAGAAATCTCTCTGGCACATAATGGTGTTCTTTTCTGTGACGAATTACCGGAATTTAACAAAACCACGCTGGAGGTGCTCCGCCAACCATTGGAAGACCGACATATCACTATCAGCCGCTCCAAATATTCTACAGATTATCCCTGCTCATTCATGTTTATAGCAAGCATGAATCCGTGTCCGTGCGGTTATTACGGAG
>USJD01000387.1 GCA_900554835.1 uncultured Prevotella sp.
GATGGCGCTAAAGATGCTGAGCTGTGAGAACTTGGTGATACCCGTGATGAAGGCGAATCTCCAATACTTGTCACATTCCTTGATAGGAGTGTAGAATTCCTGCATGATGGTTCTCACTTGCTCTAATTTTTCTTTGTCGTGAAGAACATCGAGCAGAGGAGCATCGTATTCGTCTATGATGATGACGAGGTCTTTGCCAGTCTTCTCTTTGATGGTCTTGATTAGCGTCGTCAATCTGTTTCCTGGGGTCTTTTTGCTGCGCTCTATTCCGTATCTCTTCTCGTAATCTTCAAGCTGTATGTCAAATTTCTCATAAAAATATTTGATGTCACAATACTTGAATATGGACATGTCGAAGTGCAGAACAGGGTATTCTGTCCAGTCCTTTTCCAAACCTTCGATGGCAAGCCCCTTGAACAGGTCTTTCTCGCCTGCGAAATAGGAATGAAGGGTTGTGCTCAGCAGGGATTTTCCGAACCGGCGGGGACGACTGAGAAATACATACTTGTACTTCTTGGTCAACTTGTATATCAAGTCAGTCTTATCCACATATACGCATCCTCTGTTGATGATGTCGCTGAAGGTCTGTATTCCCACAGGATAAATTCTTTCTACCATAGTCTTTGCATTTTATTCTTTGTGGCAAAGTTACGAAAAGTTTTTGAATATGGAGTAAATTGCCATAAAAAATGAGGGATAGGGGAGTGAAAAATAGGGGCTTTTCGGCAGAATAGGGAAAATTATTCATTTTTTCTGTAGTTTGGGTAAAGTGCATTTCTTTTTTAAAGAATGTGTTTTCATTAATATAGATGCGTTTTCATTTATAAAGATGTGCCTTTATAAGAGTAAAAAGGAAATCCAAGCCGGAGAATCATCTCTAGCTTGGATTTCTTTTGTTTTATCATCGAATGTTTGTCTTAATCTATCCCTGCCGTGCAATCTCAATCTCTGTCTCAATCTTAATCGTCATCGTCGTCCCAATCTCTATCGTGCTTCCACTTCTTCTTGTCATGTTTCCATTTCTTGTCGTCGTGTTTCCACTTCTTGTCGTGCTTGTGATGCTTGCCCGGTTTTCCTGGTCCATAAGTTTCATGGGTTCCGCCTGGCCATCCCGGTCTTCCGTAGTTGCATTCAGGGCGAGGGTGGCGCTTGTCGTGTCCCCAGTTGTGCTTCGGATACTTGGTGTAAATATGGTGAACATACACATGATTCTCCCAACCGATAGGGCGATAGAAATAGTAGGAGTTCTTGAATCTCTTCCATTGTCTGGCGGTCATCATGCGCTTGAGCTGCTTGTTGCGGTAATGCCAGCCGTAGGCATCAATGTCGCGATAGCTGCGGATGCCATTGAGATAATTGAGATTGATGTTCAGGATGCTGTTGCGCTGGGCGCTGCTCAATCCCAGTTCCACCACCATCTTATCTGTGATAAAACGGGCTTCTGCCTGAATATTTGTCAGTCTCTGAGCATTCATAGATGTAATCATCATCCATACTGCTACGATTGTCATCATCATTCTTTTCATAACTATCTTCTCTTTAAAGGGTTATTACTGTATTTCTTTGTTCTCTTGATTGAAGAGGCTACTTGGTGCCGCTATCAACTTTTTGATGGTGCAAAGAAAGTGCAAACGAGTACAATGAAAGCTTGCTTTCAAATTGTCGAGTGCAGCCTTTCTTCTAACGTAGTGCAAAGATAGTTGGAAAGGCTGAAAAAAGCAAAGGGAAAACCATAAACCAACGTATGATTTTCCCTAAAAGCATCGGGGGAGATTCCCTGATGTTCAATTACCACTCAACCTTTTCGTTCAGGATAACGCCATCAGCAGCATCCTCGGCAGTAAAGGTTGCGCCACGGTATTGCACGCAGAGCATCAGCAGAGGCTCAGCACCATTGTTGCGAACAGAGCGCTTGCCGTCAGGAGCCACTCTTACCACGCTTCCCTCTTGAACTGGGAATACCTCGCCATCAACCTGGAACTCGCCCTTGCCACCCAGGAAGAAATACAATTCCTCGTGGTTCTTGTGAGTATGGAGGAAACCGCTCTCTGTGCCAGGAGCAAAGCTCTGGAAGGAGAACTCGCCACCCGTAGCGTTCACGCTCTGACCTCCGAATACCTTTCCAGGAATCTTAATCTCAGGACCCAACTGCAAGGTGTAATCCTTGATTTCACTCA
>USJD01000388.1 GCA_900554835.1 uncultured Prevotella sp.
GTTTCTCCAAGATGGAGATACTTACACCAGATGAATTGGTGGAAAGAATCAATAGAGAGTAATCAATACGCTTGAATTGTATAGTATTAAGGCGCATCGCCAGTAAACGTCCTTTGTTATTTGATCCAAAATAGAACACTTAAAAAACGTAGATAGAATGGAAAAATATAGAAAATTTATAGGTAAGAAAGTTGTAATAGTACTTAGTCTTTTGTGCTATTTAATGGCTTGTATATTTACGCCATTCTACTATTCTAATATGCCGCCAACCGAAGATTATTTATTTGGGAGTCTGTTTTGCTTACTTTTGGGATGGGCAGGAATACTCTTTCATGAAGGATTTTTGAAAGTCTACTTCTTGGCATGGTATTCTAATATAACATACGTTTTTGCGATTAGGTCCTTGATAAAAGATAAATATAAGTGTTTCTTAACATTCAATAGTTCGTTAGTAACTATTCAGCGGTAGTAAGAATGGTCTGATTCGGTCTTGTTTCTTTGTAGGATTTTCTTGAAAATCATCTAAAATAGAGCTATATTCTCTTGCATATTTCAGATATTTTTCGTACCTTTATACCTATGAAAGAGCAAGTTACGGACATATCAAAAGTGCTGCTGAACATAGCGGAAGAAATGCGATTGATGCGTGAAACCATCAATCAGCAGCATACTGAGATCACGAAATTGAACCGTAACATCGAGTCTTTGAATCATCAACTCCGTAAAAAGAACGAGGAGATAGCCAAGTTAAAAAACCGTTTGTCCAAATACGAGACCCCAGACAAAAACTCAGGCAACAGCAGTACGCCTCCCGGCAAGGAACGCATGAAGGATGAGGTTGTCAGAAGAACGAAAACGCTTCGCAAGCCAAGTGGCAAGAAACCTGGTGGCCAGGAGGGACATAAAGGACATAAACTTTCTTGTATTGACACTCCGGATGAAGTTATTGATGACGTTCCGGACTACTGCACTAATTGCGGCGAATCCTTGGCTGATGCCGAGCGTATACTCGATTATGTGACCCAAAAGGTCTCCATTCCGGAGTTGAAGCCTGTTGTCAAAGAGATACGCCATTATGTTATGGTATGCAAGAATTGTGGAGAACGCATTCGTACAGCTCCAAGGCATCGTTCAAACGATGTGGTGTATGATGCAAGCGTAAAGTCGCTTGTAGTGTATCTCAGTGTCGTGCAATTTCTTCCTTATGGCCGCATTGCCAATTTCTTGCATGATGTCCTCGGCCTGTCTCCAAGCGAAGGGTCATTGGTCAATTGGGTCAATGAGGCAAAAAGAAACGCGCAGCCAATTGTTGACAAGATAAAGGAATACATCATGTCGTCAAATGTTGTCGGCTTCGATGAAAGCGGCTGCTATTGCAACAAGCGACTTGACTGGGCGTGGATAGCACAGACTGTTTATTACACTTTGCTCTTCCGCGCCAACGGCAGAGGTTCCAAAGAGTTGACCGACCGGTTTGGTGACAGTTTGGAGCGTATGACAGCCGTGACTGACCGCCACAGTGCATACTTCGCACTACATTTCCTTAACCATCAGGTTTGCCTTGCGCACCTGCTCAGAGAGTTGCAGTACCTATCAGAACTGGATACCAGTCAGAAATGGTCCGAGCAGGTCGCCAACTTGTTCCGTGAGGCCATCCATAAGAGGAATACCAACCCTACAGACATCATCAGCAAAGCCTCCTGGTTGGACAAATTGGATAGTTTACTCAAACTGAATGTCAGCAAATTCGGCAAGACGTTCGATACCTTTAAAAATGGATTGATAAAATGCCGTGACTACATTTTCAATTTCCTGGAAGACCCCGTGATTCCACCTGACAATAACGCAAGTGAACGGGGTATACGCAAGTTGAAAATCAAATTGAAAAACTCATGTACATTCCGTTCTGACTTTGGAGCTGATGCATTTCTTGAACTACATTCAGTAGTTGAGACTGCCAAGAAACACAACCAAACACCTTTTAATGCAATTCAAGCCTTATTTGAGGTTTGACGATTCGTCATGCAACTACCGCTGAATAGTTACATCAAATAGATGACAATACTTTTACCACAACAAAAGTATGACGGCTCACCCGATAAATATAGGGGGAAACTTTTTGATTCTACAGAAAATTTATACCTTTGTGCCATGA
>USJD01000389.1 GCA_900554835.1 uncultured Prevotella sp.
GGTTTTCAATTACATCAGGTACAGAAATCTCAAGAATTACATTCATACCGCCCTTAAGGTCAAGTCCAAGACCAATCTGAGTCTCCAAGCAGTTCTGGTAAGAATAAACACCTAAGTACTTAACAGAATCCTTATAATCCTGCTGAGCAATAGGATCTTTAATCTTTGCAGCCTCGCTGTCATAGTAACGTGTGGCAAACGAGAATGACAAATAGAAGATACTTGCGAGTGTCAGTAAGACGGCTACACAAATTACAATTCCTTTGTTTTGCATTTCTATTTATTGTTATTAATTATTTGTTTCTTTTCAATTGCTTTTAGGGATTCTTTCGAAAACCTCCATAAAGTTGTGCAAAAATAAGCATTTTTTTTCTTATATAAGAATAATTTGCTCTATTTTTGCTTTTTAGGGCGCATTTTTAGCTTACAAATGATAGGATAGTGGTCTGAAACGTCAATTTTATCATCAACTTTGCATTCATAAGGCTCCCAATCGTCTGAACACATGATGTTATCTATGCGAACAAAAAAGCCTCCATGATGATAGCTGATACCTGGTCCGTTACCACTTGCAATGTAGCAATCCGTCAAATCTTTAGCTATCGTACGATGAGCATAAGAGATAGGACCATCATTAAAGTCACCGCACAAAATAATACTCTGTTCTTTATGCTGCTGAATGTATTTTGCTACAGCCTCAGCCTCCGGAGCCCGTTTCTTAGTTGCCTCGGCAAGTTTAACAACTAGCAATTTGGAAGTTTCTTCTGCGGTATCAACCTGCAATTTTCCGATAACCAGATTCTTGAACTGGCGTCTGTCCTCTAAACTTAAGCCGGTAGTCTCCAGATGATTATTGACAAAAAGGACTTCTCTATTCTTCACTTTCAGCCGATATGCCACACTCATATTTCCTTTCGATTCATAAGGAATACGCTCTTTCGAAAGAATGGGGTATTTACTGAGCAACATAAGACAATTTCCGCCATTCACGTGCATCGTTGTATCCTGATAAGCATACATGGGCTTGAGCATGCTATCTATCTGTTCAATATTCCGGGAAGTAGGACATGCTTCCTGCAGACAAACAATATCAGCATCCTGCTCCTGCAGATAAGCAATACAGATATTAGTTCCTTCGGCATCCTCTGTCTGTGCACCAAAATTCCAGGTATTATATGACAGAACTTTGATACAACCTTTTGGAGTTTCGCCAGAAAAGTTGATTGGCATATACTTGCGGACAGGAACAAAACAGATCAAGAAGCCTAAGAATGGAATAATGGCATACTTAGACCGGAAGAGCAACCAGAAAAGCAAAAAGCCTAAGTTAACTATAAGAAAAACCGGGAAAAGTAAGCCAAGATTAGCCAATGCGGCGAACTTTTCTGGCTGAAAGAAGTCAGAAAAGCCCACCAGCAACATGATGATGATAGTTGCCACATTAGCACCAGCTACCATCTTATATGTAAATTCCTTAAATCCTTTAAACATAGTTTCCTACTTATTACTCTGATCAAAGAGCATCTGCTTTTCACTCTGAGTCAAGCTATCATAACCGCTTTTCCTTATCTTATCCAAGATCCTATCTATCTCTTCCTGAGATACGACCTTTTCATTGGTCTTACATTCAGCATCCTGTTCATAAGTCGGATTATAAGATTCATTCTTGGTATAAGTAAAATGCGTTCTACCTGCCCGACGCTTTCCGCCGAACATACCTTTCAACTTATCGAATGCATCAGCAGAATTAGACTGATAGTAACCATTACCAATCTGCTTACGCCAATAACGGATCAGGAAGAATCCAAAGACCATACCTCCCAAATGGGCAATATGAGCCACACCGTCATCAGAGAGAGAGAATGTTGAAACCAATTCTATGACAGCATAGCCTATCACGAAGAATTTGGCTTTAATAGGAACTGGCAACGGGAAAATGAAGAGACGCTCGTTTGGATAAATCATACCAAAGGCAAGCAATATGGCATAAATAGCTCCTGAAGCACCCACGGTAGTCCATAGGTTCAGATATTGCTCCATTGTAATTCTGGCCCCATTAACACTTACATAATCATAAGCAACCATATCCTTTGCCACATACGTAATATTCTGGGCTGCCTCTTAAACAAACCGGCTCCGA
>USJD01000390.1 GCA_900554835.1 uncultured Prevotella sp.
TGGTAGAATAGTTGATGGCAGCCTCCTTCTTATACTGATGCACAGCCTTGAAATCATAGTCAGCACAATGAGTACTATACGTATACAAATCCTTGTAGAGAGCATCAAGACTATTGTTGCAATAGATGCGCATATAAGTCTGGAGCGGATCCTCCGGATATTTGCTCTCTTTCCAGATACGGGCGTATGACTCGATGCCATGCTTTTCAGTAAACCAATACTGGAACCAGTAGCTTGCGTAACGCATGAACTCATGGTTGAAATGGCGATGATGATTCTTGAGCCAAACAGCATAATGAGCGTCCTGGTCAAAACACTCGTTAGGATAATCCTGGAACGACTGCCACTGGGCACATTGTTCCCAATAAGCACAACCGCCTGCACCATTTTCACCAAAGCCATAACGGAAACCGGCAGGCACAACACCATTATCCATTGTCTGCACCTCACCCGTAAAGAGCTTGTCGGCAGAAACCTGATATTGGAAAGAGTGTCCTATCTCATGACCAATGGTTGAACCAACCGGCTTGCAGGTAGATGGATTTACCCAAAGAGCACCTATCTTGTCATCATAGCCAGAACCAGTAGCAAGCCATTCTGTCTGATAAAGGAGATAAATCTGCATCTTATGATTGTCAAGGACCGATTTTCCCTGTCCGACAGTTGCCATACCGAGTTTCTCTACATTGGTCTTATAGAACTGCTCAGCCTTCTGCAACAAGTCATCAATATCCACACGCAAAGCCTCCGGTACAGATTCCGCATTAGGATTATCTCCAAAGCCAGGCTCCCAGAACACAAAGAAGTGCTCGCTCTGCTTCATTCTCCACCACGACCATCTGGCATCGCTGCGGAGCATGTAGTCAGGTCCTTTTTCAAATCCTTCATTCCATGTACCAGGACAATAGTACTTACCATAGTTGGCTATCTTTGATTTATTCATCAGCTTCACATCCGATGGTTTGGGATTTACAGGAGTATCAGTTTCCATGGAATCATTACCGGAACTGCAACTACAGAATGATAATAAAAAGAACATTGACAATACTGTCACTATCCCCGTTTTCAGTTTAATTTGTTTCATGATTTATGTTTAAGTTGATTTTGATTAAATACAGAGATCTAAAGAGTTGGAAAAAATATCGCCCAATAGCTTATGTGTTTTGCTATTGGGCGAATTATTCGTTATTTCAAAAGAATTGTATTACTGCTCAGCAGCCTCATCTGGTTCCAGTATGGATTCTGGTACAATGAGGGTGTGTCATAAGTCTGAATAATAGTTGGCGCATAACAGTTGACCACCGCATGCACAACGGCTGTTGTGCATGCGCATATCAGCTGTTATGCAAGCGCACAACAGCTGTTGTGCGACCGAAGATACTGACTGTCTCAACAACATATCCTATCTCTTCCAACAACATATCCTATCTCATCCAATAACAAGAAGAGGGTGAATCATAAACTTATGACACATCCTCTTCTTCGCAATATAAATCCTTAATGTTTTGATTTTCAGAATATTACTGTAATCACAAAGCTACAGAAGCATCCTTTAAGTCTACTGCCTGTGCCTTGAGGGTTCCCTTTCCTTTTATCACAACGACACATTTTCCGAAGAATGCCTTGCGATGTGAATCGGTGAAACGCTCCAAAGAAGTCTGACATCCATTATCTGTTCCCAGAATCTTTGGTGTATTCGGGATATTCTGACCATTTGCCTCCTGTTCTCCAGAAACAGAGAAGAAAATCTGGTTATCTGCGTTCGGACAGAGATTGCCGTCTTTGTCTACCACATTCACCTCGACAAAGGTGGTCGGTTCTGAAGAGCCAAAAGCCTGACAGCCCTGATAGGTCTTCTTCAACACAAGATGATGAGGAGCTCCTGCTGTTTTTATGACCTGCTCTCTAAGAACTTTACCATTCTTTCTGGCTACAACCTTCACTTCTCCCGGTTCAAAGTTTACCCGCCACATCACATGATATTCAGTACTCTTTCTGAAAGCATCGCCTTCGTTCTTTGCACCATAGACCGTCTTCTTACGGATGCCCTGACTCTTGCCATTGATAAAGAGTTCCACCTCATCGGCATGATTATAATAACACCACATGTCGATGGTCT
>USJD01000391.1 GCA_900554835.1 uncultured Prevotella sp.
CTCAATGCACCTGAGATCTGACCATCAGCACCCTCTGTCTTGATAATCATACAACCGAGGTAGAGATTGTTCTTAGTTACGAGTTCACGAGCCTGCTCTACTGTCATGCCCTTCTTCTTACGAAGTTCAGCGAGCTTCTCAGCATACTCCTCAGTCTTAGGGTTGTTTTGTGGATCAACGATAGTAGCCTTGTCGATGTTGTTAAGACCCCACTGTGCTGCGAGATTCTTAATATTGGCAGGGTTACCGATGAGGATGATGTCTGCGAGATCATCAGCCAAAACTTTATCGGCTGCTTTCAATGTACGCTCCTCTTCTGCTTCAGGGAGCACGATGCGCTGCTTATCAGCTTTAGCGCGAGCTACAATTTGCTGTAATAAATCCATTTTATTTTTTTATTTATTTAATTTTTGTTGTTTGCTAAGTAGATTTGTCCAAGATGAGGCATCACATTCAGGCATAAACCCGTTTGTTTGCCACATCGACTTTGCAAAAGTACATAAAAAGTTTGATATAAGCTAAATATTATTGTGTAAAAAAAGCTAAAATCAGAGATATTACTATTTGTAAAGGTTTACGGAGCAAGAAAAGTGAAGAACGAAGAGTGAAGAGTGAAGAATTCATATGCTTTTCTCTTGAATTCTTCACTCTTCACTCTTCGCTCTTCACTTTAATTCTTCACTCTTCACTCTTCGTTCTTCACTTTAATTCTTCACTCTTCGTTCTTCACTCTTCACTTAAATAATTTCCTGTGTCAATATACTCTCCAACTCCTCTGCAGAAAGTCTCAGTTTAAACTCACCCTTGATAGCCACACTAATTCTTCCCGTCTCTTCCGATACGATGACGGCAATGGCATCACTACTCTGCGAAATACCCAAGGCTGCACGGTGACGGAGACCTAATTCTTTAGGAATATCCAGATTATGACTCACAGGGAGAATACAACCAGCCGACATGATTCGCTTGTTGCTTACCACCATCGCGCCATCATGCAAAGGCGAGTTTTTGAAAAAGATGTTCTCTATCAGCCGCTGATTGATCTTCGCATCTATCTCCTCTCCCGTATCCATGATATCCTTCAGCGGCACACCCCGCTCAATAACGATCAGGGCACCCACATATTTCTTTGCCATGCTCATACAGGCCATCACGATAGGCATGATGGTTTCCTTATCCGCCTCCCGCTGACTATCCTTATTGGAATGGAAGAAGCGCACCAACCGCCTCATCCCTTTCTGCGAACCTATCTCATAAAGGAAACGGCGGATATCTTCCTGGAAGATAACAATCAGCGCAATGACTCCCACGCTCACCAACTTATCCAAGATCGAACCCAGGAGACGCATTTCCAACACCTGACTCACGAAAAGCCAGATAAGCACAAAGAGCATGATGCCCACAAATATGTTGAGGGAGCGGGACTCCTTCATCAAGCGATAGACATAGAATAGCAATGAAGCTACCAGCAGGATGTCTAAAGCATCTTTTATACCGAATTCTATCATTTCTACTTAATCTTTATCCATCATGGCATCTACAATCCTTACAGCCTCGACAGCCTCCTTCACATCATGGACACGCAGAATCTTGGCACCCTTCATCAGAGCAATGGTATCAAGCACCGCAGTGCCATTGAGAGAAGTGGTAGCATCACCTCCTAACAGTTTATAGATCATGCTCTTACGAGAGATGCCCACCAGCACAGGCAGTTCCAGCACATTCAGTTTTTCCATCTCATTGTATATCTGATAATTCTGAATGAGATTCTTACCGAAACCGAAACCTGGATCCAGAATGATATCCTTGGCACCAAGATCACGCAATTGCTGCACTTCCTTGGCAAAGCCCTTCATCATTCCAGCAAGTGTAGGCTGCACAGACATTAATATATAAGGTACCTTCAGTTCACCAACCAACCGGAACATCTCCGGATATTCCTCATGACGCTGCTCAAGTGGTACATTGGCTATGCCCGTGATGCCACCTTCCGACACATCATTGATGATATCAGCCCCCCACTCTTCTATACACTTGCGTGCCAAGGTTGGGCGATAAGTATCTACGGAGACGGCAGCATCCGGTTGCTCCCTGCGAACGATGTCGAGAGCGA
>USJD01000392.1 GCA_900554835.1 uncultured Prevotella sp.
CCGATACTCAACGGCGACATCATCATCGGTATCTCGCTCTTCCTGCTCTTCATCACGTTGGGCATTCCGCAGGGTTATACCACGGTGGTACTCTCGCATATCACCTTTTGTCTGCCTTACGTCATCCTGAGCGTCATGCCCCGTTTGAAGCAGATGAATCCCAACCTCTATGAGGCTGCACTCGACTTAGGAGCTTCGCCGATGCAAGCGCTCCGCAAGGTCATCATTCCAGAGATACTGCCTGGTATGATTTCCGGTTTTATGCTCGCCATCACGATGAGTATCGACGACTTCGCCGTTACCATTTTCACCATCGGAAACGAGGGATTGGAGACACTTTCCACCTTTATCTATGCCGATGCGCGCAAGGGTGGACTTACGCCGGAACTCCGTCCGCTATCCACCATCATCTTCGTGCTGGTGCTGGTTATGCTCGTTATCATCAACCGTCGTTCTGACAAAAATAAGAAGAAATAAGAATGAAGAACAAGATATTATTTTTCCTAACCCTGCTGATGATTCTGCCGCTCTCTTCCTGCTACAACAAGGAGAACCGAGAGGAGATACTGAAGGTTTACAACTGGGCTGACTACATCGACGAAGATGTATTAGCCAACTTCCCTGCCTGGTATAAGCAGCAGACCGGCAAGAATATCCGCATCATCTACCAGACTTTCGACATCAATGAGGTGATGCTGACCAAGATAGAACGTGGACATGAAGACTATGATGTGGTCTGTCCGTCGGAATACATCATCGAGCGTATGCTCCGCAAGGATCTGCTCCTGCCTATCGACACCTGTTTTGACAAGACACCCAACTATCTGAAAAACGTTTCTCCATACATCGTAAAACAGATAGATGCTACGAGCAACAGTCAGCGCATCGCCCACCACTATGCTGTGCCTTATATGTGGGGAACCTGTGGTATATTATATAATAAGGTACACGTACCTCTGGAAGATGCACAGACATGGGGCACACTATGGAACCGAAAATACCGTGGGAAGCTGTTGATGAAAGACTCCTATCGCGACTCATACGGTACGGCACTCATCTGGGCACACCGCAAGGATTTGGAAGCCGGGAAAGTTACGGTTCCAGAATTGATGAATGACTATTCACCCAACGCCGTGGCTACGGTAGAGAAAAATCTCAAAGCGCTCAAGCCGAACATCGAAGGATGGGAAGCAGACTTCGGAAAGGAGACCATGACCAAGGGAAAGGCTTACCTCAACATGACCTGGAGCGGTGATGCTGTCTGGGCCATTGAGGAGGCAAAGAATGTAGGCGTGGAATTAGGTTATGAAGTACCAAAGGAAGGAAGCAACGTATGGTTTGACGGTTGGGTAATACCTAAATACGCTAAAAATCCAAAGGCAGCCGCCTACTTCATCAACTATCTCTGTCAGCAGGACGTGGCACTTGCCAACATGGAGACCACGGGTTATGTGAGCAGCGTGGCTGGCAAGAAGATACTGGATGCCATGAGTGATCAGGAGACCTATCCGGAGCAGGTGAACTTAGCTTACTTCTTCGGGGAGGATGGCAGAAAAGCCCATCTCAACCCTATCATGTATCCAGACAGTAGTGTAGTGGCAAGATGCGCCATGATTCATGATGCAGGCGACCATACTCCAGAAGTGCTTGATATGTGGTCGAAGGTAAAGGGCGATAACCTCGGTGGCGGAATCGTCATCTTCTTACTGGCTATCGTGGCTGCCATCACCATCTTTGTGGCAATCAAGAAAATAGAGCATTATAAACATCGAAGACTGTCGAGAAAGCATCACAGGAAACACGTGATAAAAATGAGAAAGTTTTAGAAATGAGAAATGACAAATGAGAAATGGGAAATTACAAATGAGAAATGAGAAATGAAAGGAAAAAGGAGGATTTTATAGGGAAAAATGAAGTTTTTTGAAGAAAAAGAGAAAAAAGTTGCAGAAAAATTTGGTGGAATGAAATAAAAATACTACCTTTGCACTCGCTTTTGAAAACATAGAGCAAGGGTGGTTACCAGAGTGGCCAAATGGGGCAGACTGTAAATCTGCTGGCTATGCCTTCGGTGGTTCGAATCCATCAC
>USJD01000393.1 GCA_900554835.1 uncultured Prevotella sp.
GGTGTATCCTTCTTGCCCAGCACATCGGGCATTCAGGATACACCTTTTTTCTTTTCTCCTTTCTCCATCATAAAGTTTTCCTGTCATTTCTTTGCAACTTTCAAAAGAAAAGCGTATCTTTGCAACAAAAAAGAAGATATGCCAACAATATTTATATTTTTTGGATTTAGATTTATGTTTTATTCAAATGACCATGAGCCAATTCATGTTCATGTCATTAAGGATGACACATTATGGAACAATATCGAATAAATAAAGTATGGGTGGACGATGCTCATGTCTGGGCAGAAACACAAAATGGGTGGAAGGCTAATTACCCTTTCTCCAGATGGAGTCGCCTTGCAAAAGCGACACAACAGCAGCGTAAAAACTTCATCTTAAGTCGATATGGGATTCATTGGCCTGATATTGACGAAGATTTGAGTTTTGAGGGGCTTTTTGTTGATGCAGGACTCTGCCCTCAAACAATTGCAGAGAATGCGATTTTTTACCAGGCATAATCTTTGCAGCACGAAAGTTGAATCATTAAAATAAGGAGGTAGAATATGGACAAAAAGAAAAATGAAAACTTCTTTCTGAAACTTATTAAGATTAAAAAGGAGATTCGTGATTGTGTACAAAATGGAGGAGACCTGAAAGATGTAGAGAAAAACTATGGTATCAGATTCTCTAAACCCCTATGAAATTGATGAGGAAGAGTCATTAGACTATACCTTCATCACTAAAGACGGAATAAAATATCATGCTTCATTTTATTCTGTAGAACCCTTATACCCGGAATTTGTAGATACTTATTCTTTTAGTATAGAACCCGAAGATAAGCGATCGCATCCTATGGATAGAAGAATTGCAATTACAATTGCAGAAATACTAAAACGTTTCTTTGCAATTAATACCAATGCGATGATTATGGTTTGTGATAGTACTGATGGTAAGGAATTTAAACGAAGAAAGCTTTTCGACAGATGGTTTGAACACTTTTCTGATGATTCGATATTAAAATATGATGCTTCTGCTCCTCTATCAGAATATCAGTTGTTTATTTCTTTGTACATCAGTAAGAATAATCCAAACAGAGAAAAGTTATTGTATGCTTTTTCAAAGTTAATGGAAAATGATCTTTATGGGTTAGGCATTTGAAAGCAAGCCTTCATTGCGCCCACTGGCATAATCTTTGCAGAAGATTAGCGGCACTCGGCAATCTGAAAGCAAGCTTTCATTGCGCTCGCTGGCATAATCTGTGCAGCACGAAAGTTGAATCATTAAAACAAGGAGGTAGAATATGGATTTATTTGATAGCAAAAGACAAGAAAGATTAGAGGCAGCAAGAAAGGCTTCAGTTGCAAGCAAAGAAGCTGCAAGAAATTTCCTCATTGAGGCTGGAATATTATTGCCGAACGGAGAAGTTGCACCACATTTGAGATAAAGGTATGGACAACAAGAAACTTTCATCAGAAGCGTTACTCTCCAATGATGGAGATATGACTTCTTTTCGATATGGCAATAATAATATCCGATTTCGTTCTCCAAAATGCCTCAAACGATATACAGAGGTTAAGGAATGGGATAATGGATATATTGTTGTTATGGCAGATTATGAAGGTTTGGGCGAAACGGAAGAGTATATTGACCTTTTGCCCATATTGAAGAATCTATATATCAATCCTGAGACTTTTCTCAAACCAATCAAGTCAGTAAAAATAGATTATCATGAATGAAGAAGAGATTAAAATCGTGGCAGAAAATGCTATGATGATTGTTTGCGGATATGCATTTATCTCTATTTTACTTCCCATTGTATCGTAGAAGCTATGCATGTACATGCCAGTGACCGGCACTTAACAGAATCAGGTTCTGCTAAGTTATTTGTTATGGGAAATGGTGATACCATCGTAAAAGAGCAGGGTGTTCTGACCAATAAAGAATTGAGAATCATTCGTGAATTCATAAAAGACAACTATCAGGAAATGTTCTTAAAATGGTCGGAAATGAGCAATAAAGGATTTTATCGTGGAGAATAATTTAATAAAGGTGTATCCTTCTTGCCCAGCACATCGGGCATTCAGGATACACCTTTTTTCTTTT
>USJD01000394.1 GCA_900554835.1 uncultured Prevotella sp.
TAAGGGACTATTTGATTAATTAATTAACGTGTCCAATTTTTATTGGACACTAATGTAGGTAAATATCAAATGTAGCCGTAAAAGTATCGTTTTGTCCACTTTTAAGTGGATAAAAAGTGGTACTTTTGCAGCTATATTATTAACTATAAAATTTTAGCCCTAAGAATAACAATGAAGAAAGTATTAATTGCAACTTGTTGCATCGCTCTTCTGAGCGGCTCCTTGAGTGTTTCGGCACAGACCTTGGCTGGCAAGTCATGGTCGGCTGATAACGGGAATGGTACCTTTACCAATCCTTTGTTTTATGATGAGTTCTCTGACCCTGATATCATCAGAGTGGGGGAGGATTACTATCTGGCGGGTACCACGATGCACAGTGTTCCTGGACTGGTGGTACTCCATTCCAAGGATCTCGTGAACTGGGAATTCTCTTCCTACTGTTTCGACCGATTCGACGATTCTGATGATTTCAATCTCAGAAACGGCAAGGAGGCGTACGGACAGGGTATCTGGGCGCCTGCCATCCGCTATCACAACGGCAAGTTCTATATCTTCTCGAATATCAACGGGCATGGATTGCAGGTTTATATCTCGGACAGTGCCAAGGGACCTTGGACGCATCACAAGATTAATGGCGATATCTACGACCTCTCTGTGCTCTTCGATGAAGATGGCAAGATTTATGCCGTGCATAAGTATGGCAATGTAACCGTTACGGAGTTGAAGCCCGATTTGAGCGGTCCGGTAGAGGGCAGTAGCAAGGTGGTGATTCCGGAAGGCAATGCGATGGGTGAGGGACATCATGTTTATAAAATCAATGGTATGTACTACATCCTCTCTGCTGATTATTCACCGATGGGGCGCATGCAGTGTGCCCGAAGCAAGAGCATCTGGGGACCTTATGAAACCTGCGTAATCAGCGAAAGAGAATCCTATGGTTATGCTGCTGGATGGAGCGTAGGTAACATGGGAATCGGTCGTCCTTTGCCGGAAGATGGCTTCAAATTCCAGAACAACAAGCCTAATGGTCTGAACCTGGGATGTGCTACCATTCATCAGGGCGGCATCGTGCAGGCTCCGGATGGCAAATGGTGGGGCGTTTCGATGCAGGACTTCAATGCTGTGGGAAGAACGGTGTGTCTTTCGCCTATCACCTGGGTGGATGGCTGGCCTTACTTCGGACTGGAGAAGAACCTGGGCCGTTCGCCTCGCACCTGGTTTAAGCCGAATGATGCGGTGAAGACACCCCGGGCTCCATACGAAAGATGTGATGATTTCTCTGGCAAGACTTTCAAGCCTGTTTGGCAGTGGAATCATAATCCGAACGACAAGATGTGGTCGCTGAATAAGGAGCGAAAGGGATGGCTTCGTTTGCATTCAATGCCTGCCAAGCAACTGCTCTGGGCAAAGAATACACTCACCCAGCGTGCCATCGGACCTGTATCCTATACTTCCGTAAAACTGGATGCTTCCCGTCTGAAGGTAGGTGATGAGGCTGGTTTAGGTGCTATCAATACGCCATACGCTTCATTGGGCATTGTTAAGACGGATAAGGGGTTGAACTTGAAATGTTATGATCAGAATACCAACAAGGAAGTGTTGAAGCCGTTGGCTAAAAGCAAGGTAGTTTGGCTGCGCCTTTGGGGTGATTATGATAAGAGCCAATTGCAATATTCTTATTCTCTGGATGGCAAGAACTGGGAGAATATCGGCGAGCAGATGATTTCGCCTTATCAGTTGAAGACCTTCCAGGGTGTGCGTGTCGCACTTTATGCTTTCAATAAGAAGGAAGTAAATGGCGGTGTGGCTGATTTCGATGATTTCAAGGTAGAGGAGCCGATGGCTGACAGAACAGTCAATCTGCCTATAGGCAAGACTGTAAGATTTTTTAATCTCACTGATGGCAATCTGATGAATGCTACTCGACATGGTCTTATGCATAGTTCCTGGAACAGGAAAGATATGAGCAATCAGGTGAAGTTTGTTGTGGAAGATAGAGGTAAGGGAAAAATTGCCTTAAAGGCGGCTGACGGACGATATGTCTATATTGTAGGTG
>USJD01000395.1 GCA_900554835.1 uncultured Prevotella sp.
GACGGGAACGTTTCAACCGCACTCAAAATGTGACAAACAAAAGTTATCCAATGATATTTTAGAGGGAATCACTCTTATACAATCCTACCAAGATTGCACATGATTATTTTCTGCCCTTCACTATCTGCTCAAAATGCAGCTGCCCCCATTCTATGACGTAGCTGATTTCTCGCAAGAAGTCCTTGGCTATTGGTGTGAGAGAATATTCCACCCTTGGAGGAACTTCTTCAAATCTCTCTCTTGTAACAAGTCCTTCTTGCAGTAGATAATCAAGCGTTGACGCAAGTACCTTTTCAGAAACCTGGGGGATAGTTCGGAAAAGTTCGCTGAAACGGATGCTTTCCTTTTCGTATTCCTCTATACGGAGCATCACGACCAATGCCCACTTCTGACTCATCCATTCCAAGACAGGAGCGGCTTGGCAATAATCATAATTGAGTTTCTTCTTCATAATCTTCAATACTTACCTTTTGGTTAGGGGCATAAAGCCAATACGATGATTTCTTTTGTCGGTATCTCCTTACCTTTGCACCATCAATTTTGATGATACCATTATAATAACGTAAAAAAGAAAGGAAATAGTATGCAACCCACATTACATTTTGACGGTCCGGTGTGGCGACCTCCTTATGAAGCCACTTCACAACTCTTGCAGGTCACAGCTGGCTGTACTTGGCATCGCTGCAAGTTCTGCACGCTCTATGGCAAGCAGAAGTTCCGTATGTCTCCGATGTCGGAAATAGAGGAAGACTTAAAAGTAGTCCATTCTTTCCAACCACGAGCTCACCGTATATTTCTTACAGGTGCCAATCCTTTTGTGCTCACCACGAACCGCCTGACTGACATTGCATTGCTCATCAGAAAATACGTAGGCGAAGGACACCCTACCATCGGTTGTTTCTCTCGAATCACGGATATTCGCAACAAGACGGTAGAGGAACTGCAACAGCTCCACCACTTAGGTTTCGATTATCTTACCATTGGCGTAGAGAGTGGCGACAGTGAAACTCTAACAAGGGTCAACAAAGGGTATCTGTCCGAAGACATCGTTGAACAATGCCGTAAACTTGAAGAAGCAGATATACATTATCACTTCTTCTATCTCGTCGGATTAGGTGGTCATGGAAACGGTGAAAGAAACGCTCTGCGTTCGGCAGGAGTTTTCAACCAACTTCACCCAGTAAGCATAGGTTTCCTCTCGCTAACATTGTTTCCAGAAAGCCAACTCTACCAAGAAATTCAAGAAGGTAAGTTTGAGGAGGCAACAGAGCATGAGCGTTTCGATGAAATGATAACACTCATAGAGCATCTGCATATCCAAACGCATATTCTGGGGCGAACGGTTAGCAATCCTGTACCATTTACCGGTTCCTTGCCACATGACAGAGTTTCGTTGCTGCAAAAACTAAGAGATGCAAAGGCGAAATTGAGCGAAGAACAGTTGAGAAGTTATCGTGACAGCATAGAATCGTTGTAAGCAGTCCGAAGAAAAGGCAGAGAGTACACAAAACACTCTCTGCCTTCAGTCTCGCTTCTTTTTCTTCTTAGGGTAAGGTATCGCAGGTAAAAGAGTTTCAATAATCTCAATTGACTTGTCACGATGCTCTATATCAAGAATATAGTGTTCTTTAGCGCCATCGTATGGGAAGCCTGTATCTGCGCCTGTCATTAATTCGGCTATCACTGGCAATTTCTTGACATAGCAAATATTGTCACACGCGAGAATGACAGGCTTTTCGTCTATATAGATAAGCCAATCGCCAAACATCTTTTTAGAACGGATTATGCCTACACCATTTAGTTGAGAGCAGACAAAATCAATAAAGTCTGTTGTACAAGCCATTTATTTATACTTTAACTGTTGTCTGAATTGATTTAGTGCATATTTAATTCAGTCAATGGGGTTGTTATTGATGAGATATACATATTTACCACAATGCTATTTTTCCTGCGATACCCAAATCAAGGGTTGCTGTCGCAATGCCCAGTGCTTGAAACACGCGGCTCATTGTTGGTAATGTGATAACACTTGTGCCTT
>USJD01000396.1 GCA_900554835.1 uncultured Prevotella sp.
TTTGTCCCACAGATTTCACGGATTTCCACAGATCTTCTTTGGCTCACTCTTTTTTCTTCTTTTCCTTCATAATAAAAAACTTTTTCTTTCGTTATCTATTTAAGTTTCAATTAGTATATAAATGATTTGGACAGATAGAATTAGACAGGTTAAGATCTTACTGGTTTCTGCAGCAATAATTATTGCTGCAGCATCTCTTGCTATCTCTCATTTCCTGGTGGCTGATCTGGAAAATGAGGAAAAGAATCGTATGGCAGTTTGGGCAGAGGCTATGAGAACTCTTAATAATGCCGATGAAAATACAGATCTTAATCTTGTACTGAAGGTTATTAATGAAAATAATACAATACCTGTTGTTGTTCTCGATTCACAAGGAAATGCACAGGTTTTCCGTAATGTTACTCTCAGTGGCGCTGATTTTAATGACAGTTTGAAAAATGCGGCTCTATTGGGTAAAACCTTTCTTCGTAAGGGAAGACACATCAAAATTATGCTCAACCAAAAAAATAATGAATATATTCAGGTTTGTTATGATGAATCTCTTATGTTGAAAAGGCTGGCTGCTTATCCATTGGTGCAGTTGGGTATTGTTCTCATCTTTGTTGTCGTGGCCATCTTCGCTCTTCTTTCTTCTAAAAAAGCAGAACAGAATAAAGTTTGGGTAGGTTTGTCAAAGGAAACTGCTCATCAATTAGGAACTCCGATTTCCAGTCTGATGGCTTGGATAGAAATCTTGAAAGAAACTTATCCAGATGATGACTTAATTCCTGAGATGAATAAGGATGTGAAGCGGCTTCAATTGATAGCAGACCGTTTCTCTAAGATCGGTTCTCTTCCAGAACCGGTTCCTTCCAGCTTGAATGAGGTACTCGATCATGTCATAGATTATATGGATCGCCGTACTTCTAAATCCATACAGATGATAAAAGTGTTTCCTCAGCATGATATTATTGTCAAGATCAATGCTTCTCTTTTCGAATGGGTAATTGAGAATCTGTCTAAAAATGCGGTTGATGCCATGGGGGGAAAAGTGGGCAGGATTACGCTTCGTGTGGAAGAAACTGATAAATGCGCAGTGATTGAAGTGAGTGACACAGGAAAGGGTATCAAACGTAAAGATCTCAATAATGTGTTCAGACCTGGCTTTACCACAAAAGAAAGGGGCTGGGGACTTGGATTATCTTTAGCTAAGCGCATAGTAGAAGAATACCATAACGGTAAGATATGGGTGAAAAGTTCCGAAGTAGGAAAAGGCACTACTTTCAGGATAGAATTACCTCTTCGATAAGCGAATTTAATCGGTTGATTTCTATAAATATATTGAAATAACTGCTTAATATGCTATATTTTAGAGTTTTTTTCACTAAAAATTATTTTATCTCAAAAATAATTTGTAACTTTGCACCCCGAAACAATATACTAGTATTGTAATATGTGTAATATAGAGTCTTTTAAAATTGATCTGAAAGCGTTACCTCAGGGAGTTTCTACCCTTGAGTTTAAACTTGATGATGCATATTTTAAGGCAATTGATGCCCCTGATGTTCAGAGCGGAGAATTGTTAAGTAGTCTGTCAATCAGTCGTACAGATGATTTCTTCGAACTTAATTTTCATACTGAAGGCATTGTACACATACCTTGCGATATCTGTCTGGACGATATGGAGCAATCTATTGAGACTGATGACCGATTACTCGTAAGATTTGGAGAAGACTACTCAGAAGAAGATGACCTCGTGATTGTGGCCGAGAACGAAGGAATACTCGATGTCGCGTGGTTCATCTATGAATTTATAGCCCTCAACATTCCTATCAAGCATGTGCATGCACCTGGAAAATGCAACCCTGCTATGATTGAAATGCTTCAAGAGCATTCTGCCGCCCGAAGCGGCGAGGAAGAAGAGGAAATTGTAGATCCGCGCTGGGCAGCACTCTTAAAATTGAAAAAGTAAAAATTAAAATTTAAACATTTAAAAATTATGGCACATCCTAAAAGAAGACAGTCAAAGACACGTACACTTAAGAGA
>USJD01000397.1 GCA_900554835.1 uncultured Prevotella sp.
ATACTACACCCAGTCTGACGAGCAGGACGATCTCATCTCCATCGGCACCATCGGTCTCATCAAGGGCGTTTCGAGCTACCGTCCGGAAAAGGGTACGAGGCTCGCGACCTACGCTGCCAAATGCGTGGAGAATACTATCCTCACTTAGCGGAACTATCGGAGGATGAAGTAGCAAAACAGGCACCTTTTGGTGCAAAATGGCGCCTGCTGGCGCAAGTGGAAGTCCGCTGCTACATTCTGATTTCCAATATATCAGGTTCAGTAAAAGTAGCCCCACTACAAATTCTTCAATTTCCGGTGATACTACCGCACAAGTTTCAGGATGCAGAAAAGTTCAATCTGCAGTTCTCGGACTTCTCCAAAATCACTGAAACAGCGGACAAGCTCCGCTGGCTTCGATACCAGAAAGGCTTGCGGCAGAGAGACGTAGCTGACTACGCCGGTATATACCGAAGTACTTATATTCATTATGAAGAATATGGAAAGGACTTTTACTCTCCGAAGCACATGGAGAAAATCGCGCAGCTTTTCGAGGTTCCAGTCGAAAGACTTCTGGATGACTACAATCTCTTTCTGAGAAACGGCCAGGGTAAGCAGATCAAGGCAATTCGAATGAAGCTTGGCCTAACGCAAAGAGAGTATGCTGATAGGCTAGGCATCAGCCTTTGCAACCTCAAACAATGGGAGCAGAACAGAAAACAACTTTTCAAATCCACTTGGGAGAAGTACTTCAAATAGAGGGTAAACGCTCTTAACTGCGATGAGAATGTACTGCGTGACTGTCGTATACAGAATAACCGAGCAGACTGGTCTTGATAATCAGTCTGCTCGGTTTTCTATCAGGTCAGCGTTCATGAGAACCTTGTGGATTTATTATGCTTGTTCTTTCAAATGCTTCACTACTGCATCTACCAGCTCTAACTTTTGCTCCGTGGAACAGGGCAACTTCAAGATGTTCTTCAGTGCCTGCTCTGCATGAAATTTTGCAAGTTCATGGGCAAGTTCCTTTTGTGCTTGCTCTGACTTGGGATAGATTAGAAATACTTCCATTGTTGCCCTCCTTTCCAGAGCGTTTGATGCTTAACTCTATGTGCGTTTTCCATTGCATATGCCGTGTCTGAATATTCCCAGACTTCGAATTCAGCATGTAGACCTCCTTCTACATAAACTAAAGAGCTCTTCAGAATAAATGTAGAAAAAGAGGGCCTTTTGACCACCCTAACGGGATAAAAATCTTCCAACGATTGACTATGCAGGAAGATAGGAAGAAAAAGAAACAGCCCTGCTGCAGTTTACTCTGCAACAGGGCTGCTCTCTTTTAATAATCTCTGCGTCTTTGCAATGACTGACCAAATATCCTTTTCGAATTGGATACTCCCATGAAATAACGGAGCCAAAAAGAAAAGGGCCTCCTTTATGTTCCTCAAATCCACATAATCGGTTCGGTTGTCTTGGAGGTGTTGATGCGTTTCATAATATCTGACCCGCACATCTTCTGATACAGAATCCGAAACGAAGTAGGTCGCAATAAGGCCGTCAATAAGCGCGACCTCATCCATCGTAAAGAACATATAATTTCTCCCATCGTGAACAATACCAGCATATAGTACCACACAGCGCTCTCAAGTACAAGATAATTCCTGTTCCGCAAAGCAGCAGCCATGGAGCGTTTCATATTCTGCCAGCAGCTCCGATCCAGCGGCACGATAAATGCAGCCGTCCACACCGCCGCCACCCAGCAGCGACTCGTTGGCAGCGTTGACGATGGCGTCCACCTTCATTTTTGTGATGTCATTTCTGACGATTTGAAGCGGCATAATCAAGCCATCCCATTCGGTTACTTCGCGCCGGTCAGCAGTTTGTCCAGCGGGATTCTTTCCGGGTATTTTCCTTCGGTCAGAATGTCGTATAAATACCTGTTATCCAGAATCATATCATCCCGGATAAGCTGCCAGTTTGCTTTTTTCCTGAAAAACACATTGAAGATCAGGAAGTTCATGATCACCCCAATTACCGGCGTTGTCAT
>USJD01000398.1 GCA_900554835.1 uncultured Prevotella sp.
GGCATATACTTACCATATTCATAGTAGTTGAAGTCGATGTACTCGTATCTCATACCTGCCTCCAAACTCAGATTACCGAAATCTCTTGAATAGGTCAAGAATGAAGATGTCATACTTTCTGTAATACGGCTGTCGTCATCCGATACCAAGTTAGTTGGCACCACTTGATACTTTGAGGTACGATGGGTATTGGAATATTCACCACCCAAAGACAAATTACCTCCTAATAATGGGTAAGAAAGCACCAGTTTGGAAGCGAGCAGATGATAGTCCTTGTTAGTCAAGCTATGAGCCGTTTGGCTTTGTGCATTCATCCCCACTTCCTGGTATTGCTCTTTGGTAACATCGTTCTGGTATTCCTTCGACCATAGCCAATCTGTATTGAAATCGATGCTGAGCTTACCAATCTTTCCTACATAGTAAATATTGCTTGAAAGATTATTCTTCTGCCAAAAGAAATCAGCATGACTATCAGAATTTTCAGACAAATCTCCGTCTTGCAATATCAAAGAACTCATATCGCCGTTCCATGTTTGCTTAGGATTTCTAAGAAAACCAAAGTTGGCACCTATAGAGTTGTTGGCATCCAACTGGTAGCTGGCATCCAGGCGAAAGTTCATGGCTTCGATAATACCTACTTGTCTTATCTCACTTTTCTGGTTCCAGGTCTTGTCAAGATAAGTCTTCTGCTGTAAGTCTTGATTGTTTGGCTGGTACTGCTTTGCTCCAAAGGCGTATGCGCCCAAATCCAAGCCATTCTTGCGATAGCTCATATTCAATTGGCCAAATCCACCGAAGTTTTTCTTCTCATCATATTCACCAGTAGTCTTCGCATCGAATCCGAAGCCCTCGCCTTGTATCTTCTTCGTTGTGATACGGATGACCGCCTTGGTGCTGGCTGCGTAACGGGCACCAGGGTTAGTGATGACTTCCACTGACTTGATGTTATCGGAATGCAAACGGTCCAGCTCGCTCTTGTCTCTCATCTGTCGTCCATTGATATAGATAATAGGCTCACCGCGACCGAATACCTTGATGCTGCCATTCTGGGCAGAAACGTTAGGGATGCGGTCGAGCAGGTTCTCCATGGTACCTGCCTTCTCAAGTACGGATCCGACAACGGTTGTCGTCATTCCGCCATTCTTCAGGATAGTCTTAGGCAGGGATGACTTCACGACAACTTCGCCGAGCATCTTGCTGTCTTCTTCCATCTTGATAATGCCCACATTCTCACCTGTGCAATCCTTGCAGATTGTCTTATAGCCTACGGATGTCACCTTGATGATTCCGCCGTTGCAGGAAGAGTCGATGACAAAGCTGCCATCCTCTCCACTCACTGCGCCCTTGACGAAAGCCGAGTCTGTTCTATTCAATAATACTACATTGGCAAACGCCAAAGGTTCTCCCTTGGTATTCATCACCTTGCCGGTGATATTCTGCGCCATCATCGGAGTCATAGCCGAGAGGCACAACGCTGTGGTAAAAATTACTTTTTCCTTCATATTGCTACAGTTTTGCTTGATTTTTTTATTTTTCTGCTGCAAAAGTATAGCTTTAAAGGAAAAAGCCTTTGACACAAAAGTGTATTTCTCAAGAGTGCGGCTTAAGAATTACACTTTTGTGTATAAAAAGAAAGGATAAATAGCGTTTGGTGATAGGGGATAAATAAGGTAAAAGCATTTTTTATCTTATGCTTTTTCGATTACCCAATTATCGATATTCCCAGTTTTACTGTCGAAGTTGATGCCGACCTTGGTTATTGGCTTGCCGCTTAGCGCAAATCGTTTGTGATAGTTCTTCAGGTTGATTTGCTGCATTGCAGACTTCGCACTCTTGTCTAACTTAATCTCCAATAGGAAAAGGTCTGTATGGGTGAGCAATACGATGTCAACTCTGCCGTTGGGTGTATGAACTTCAACGTCCACCTGATAGTCTGTAAGCAGAGAGAATATGATGAAGAGCATCTGCTGGTAATGTCCCTCATAATGAGCGTTGTTGCAGTAAGGAACAGTTCCCAGGAATGTTT